>JAEZZV010000027.1 GCA_023418375.1 Actinomycetes bacterium
GTCGCGGGGTGCCCCGCCGGCGGCCGTCACCACCGCGACCACCAGGCCCTCGACGAGCGGCGCGGGGCACAGGACGACCCGGCCCCGCGCGTCGTCGTCAAGCAGGTCGAGCGCGAGCTCGGTCGAGAGCAGGGCGCTGCCGAGGTCCATCACTACGACGACGCCGGCGCCGGCGTCCGCCGCGACCACCGCGTCGTGGATCGCCATCGCGTCGGTGCCGAAGGTGTGCTCGTCGAGCCCCGCGGCGACCTCGATCCGGACGTCGTCGCGGTGCAGCATCTCGCGCGCGAGGTCCACGGCGGCGCGCGCGAGCGGCGCACTGTGGGACACGACGACGATGCCGACCTTCGCGTCGGCCTGCTCGGACATGCGCTCAGGCTCCGCTCGGGTCCGCGTCCCGGGCAGCGGCGCCCGCTCCCGTGACCGCGTCGGCGAGCGCCCGGACCAGCAGCGCCGTCGAGGTGGCTCCCGGGTCCTGGTGGCCGATGCTCCGCTCGCCGAGGTAGCTCGCCCGGCCCTTGCGGGCGAGCATCGGCGTGGTGGCGTCCCGGCCGTCCTCCGCGGCGTCGGCCGCGGCGGCGAGCGCGGTGGCGAGGGGTGCGCCGTCGGACACCGCCGACGCGAGCGCGGCGCATGCGGGGGCGAGCGCGTCGAACATCGTCTTGTCGCCGGCCTCGGCCTTGCCGCGGTCGACGATGCCCTGGAGGCCGGCGGCGAGCACCGCCGACGTCGCCGCCGCGTCGAGCTGCGCCGCCTCCCCCGCCGCCACCGCCATGCGGAGGAACAGCGTCCCGTACAACGGGCCGCTGGCACCGCCGACCGAGCTGACGAGCGCCATGCCGACCGCCTTGAGCAGCGGACCGACGGCGGCGGCCGGCGCCGCGTCGGCGGCGGCCTTCTCGAGGGCGACGACGGCGGCCGTCATCCCGCGGTCCATGTTGGCCCCGTGGTCGGCGTCGCCGATCGCCGCGTCGAGCGCGGTCAGGTCGTCCTTGTGCTCGTGCACCGCCCCGGCGAAGGCGCGGATCCAGCGGTCGACGCCGGCGGCGTCGAGGAAGGCTGCGGAGCTCGTCACGTCACGCCCCCCAGCGCAGGCCGGGCGTCCGGACGGGCGCGTCCCAGAGGCGGAGCAGCTCGTCGTCCACCGCGAGGAGGGTGAGCGAGGCGCCGGCCATCTCCAGGCTGGTGATGTACGGCCCGACGAGGGAGCGGGCGACCCGCACGCCGGACCTCTCGAGGATCGCCGCCACCTCGCCGTACAGGACGTACAGCTCCAGCAGCGGCGTGCCGCCCATCCCGTTGACGAAGCAGACGACGTCCTTGCCCGCGAAGTCGAGGTCCGCGAGCACGGGCTCGGCGAGCATCGCGGCGATGTCCTTGGCGGGCGCGAGCGTCACGCGCCGCCGTCCGGGCTCGCCGTGGATGCCGATGCCGACCTCCATCTCGTCGTCGGCCAGGTCGAACGTCGGCTTGCCCGCCGCAGGGACCGTGCACGACGTGAGCGCGACGCCCATCGACCGGCCCTGGGCGTTGACGCGGCGGGCGACGTCGGCGACCTCGGCCAGCGACCGGCCCTCCTCCGCCGCGGCGCCGGCGATCTTCTCGAGCAGCACGGTGACGCCGACGCCGCGGCGCCCGGCGGTCCACGTGCTGTCCTGAACGGCGACGTCGTCGTCGGTGACGACCGAGACGACCTCGATCCCCGACGTCGCCGCCGCGAGCTCGGCGGCCATCTCGAAGTTCATGACGTCGCCGGTGTAGTTCTTCACGACGTGCAGGACCCCGGCGCCCGCGTCGACCTTCGTGGTCGCCTCGAGCATCTGGTCCGGGACGGGCGAGGTGAACACCTCGCCCGCGCACGCGGCGTCGAGCATGCCGAGGCCGACGAACCCGCCGTGCAGCGGCTCGTGGCCGGAGCCACCGCCGGAGATGAGCGCGACCTTGCCGGGGCGGGTCGGCTCGGCGCGGTAGATGATCTTGTGCTCGTGGTCCACCGCGAGGTCGGGGTGGGCCGCCGCCATGCCGAGCAGCGCGTCCGAGACCACCGTCTCGGGGCTGTTGATGAGCTTCTTCATCGAATCTCCAGGGCTGGTCTGATGACTGGTGTGCTGGGGCGAGGGCGGCCGTCGGCCGTCAGGCCTCGGTGACGGCCCGCTTGACGGGGCGCTGGTCGGCGGCGGGGTTGTCGGCGGGCGTGCGCGAGATGGCGACGTACGCGAGGCCGGCGGCCGCGCCCGCGAGGAGCTCGGCGATCAGGTAGACGGGGAGCTGCTCCCACTGCACCGTCCCGCCGGCGATCTGCTGGACGAGCATGGGGCCGACGGTACGCGCGGGGTTGATGGAGGCGCCCGTCGTCGGCGCCACCGGGATGATCGCCGCGAAGACGACCAGGCCGATCGCGACGCCCGCGAAGGCGCCCGGCGCCTTGCGGTGGGTCGAGCCGAAGACCGCGAACACGAGGATGAACGTGCCGATGAACTCGGCCGCGAACGCCTGGGCGACGGGGACGGAGTCGGCGTTGTACGCGGCGATCCCGAGGCCGACGTCGCTGGCCTGCGTGCCGAGGACGGCGAGGATCGCCGCAGCGCCCGTGATCGCGCCGAGCACCTGGGCGGCCATGTACGGCCCGACCTGCGACCACGGGAACTTGCCCGTGACGGCCAGGCCGAAGGTGACGGCGGGGTTGATGTGGTTGCCGCTGATGTGGCCGAGCGCGTAGACGGTCGCGACGACGATCGTGCCGAAGGCCAACGAGATCATGCCGAGGTCGGCCATCGTGAACGGCGCGTCGCCGTTGACGATGAGGGTGGCGGGCACGGAGCCGACGCCGATGAACACGAGGAAGGCCGTGCCGATGAACTCGGCGGCCAGCTTCTGGGCGGTGCGGGGTTCGTCCATCTGGGTCTCCCGGGGACAACGACGGTGTTGCGGGGACTGTTCTGGGACCTGCTGCGGTGGTGCGGGGCGCTCTCGGGCGCCTCCTTGCCGAGTGCCGTTCGACATTGCCGAACGCCGTTCGCCGAGGGTACTCTCGGGCGAACATCGCTGACAAGAGGGTTCGGCCACTCCGCGCGTCGGGCCCGTGAGAGGATCCCGCCGTGATCCAGTCCGTCGACCGGGCGGTGCAGATCCTCACCACCCTCCAGCGCGCACGGGAGATGGCCCTCGGCGAGCTCGCGGCCGCGCTGGGCCTGCCCCCGTCGACGACGCACGGCCTGGTCAAGACGCTCGCCGCGCACGGCATGGTCGTCCAGGAGCACGGCTCCGGCCGCTACCGGCTGGGCCCGGCGACGCTGCGCCTCGGCAACGCCTACCTGGACACGCTCGAGCTGCGCGCCCGGGTCAACGCGTGGGCCTTCGCGCTCGCCCAGCGCACCGGCTTCGCGGTCCGGACGGGCGTCCGCCTGCTCGACGACGTCCTCGTCGTCCACCACGTCCCGCGCCCGGACGACTCCCTGACGATGCCCGAGGTCGGCATCGTCATCCCGGCCCACGCCTGCGCGCTCGGCAAGGCCCTGCTCGCGTTCGACGCCGCGGCGACCGCCGAGGTGCTCGGCCACCCCGGCCCGTTGCGCAGCATGACCGCCGAGACCCTCACGGACCGCGCGTCGCTCGAGGACGCCCTCGCGGCGGTGCGCGCGACAGGCATCGCGTCGGAGGTGGAGGAGGCCGTCATCGGCGAGTGCGGCCTGGCCGCGCCCGTGGCCGACTCGGCGGGGCTCATCGCCGGGGCGGTCGGGCTCGTCGTGCCGGCCGGCGAGTGGCCCGCCGAGCCCTCGGCTACCGACGCCCTGCGCTCGGCCGCCCGCGCCGTCTCCCGCGAGCTCGGCGCCTCACGCTGGCCGCCCGCGCTCGCCGACTGACGCCCGCGGCCGGCGCCGGCGGCGCACGCCCGTCAGGGCCTCGGCCACCGTGCCCACCGTCTCGGGCTCGCCGTCCGTCCGCAGCACGGAAACGCTCATAGGACCGGTCGGAAACGGTGAATAAATCGCGTCTGCGCGGCATTCCTCCGTGCCGTAGGAAAGGCTTACCTCATTCGGACGCGGGTGCCCGCACTTTCCACCCATGAATTGCCTCTGACGTGGGCCGGAAGTCCGGATCCGGCGTTCCGCACGCGACCTACCGTGGAGAGCAGCCGGCCCCTGGTGCTCACGCTTCCTCGACGTGGTGGAAGCAGGCGGAGACCCGCGCACCTCGCCGTGCTCGCATGCCCGACAACGGAGGAACCTCAAGGTGCGCGCACTCGACGAGAACGACCGGATCACCGTCACGGTCAACAACCGCGAGACCCAGGTCTTCGGCGACCTGACGATCCTGAAGTCGCTGGTCATGGAAGGGATCGAGATCCCCTCCCTGTGCCACGACGTCCGCCTCAAGCGGTCCAACGGCAACTGCGGCCTCTGCGTGGTCGAGGTCAGCAAGGACGGCGAGACCCCCCGCGACGTCAAGGCGTGCACGACGCCGATCACGCCGGGCATGGTGATCACCACCCACAGCCCGCGCCTCGAGGACTACCGCAAGGTCCGTCTCGAGCAGCTGCTCTGCGACCACAACGCCGACTGCGTCGCCCCCTGCGTGCAGACCTGCCCGGCCGGCATCGACATCCAGACCTACCTCAAGCACGTCGCGGACGGGAACTACGCCGCCGCGCTGCGCGTCATCAAGGACCGCAACCCCTTCCCGTCGGCCTGTGGCCGCGTGTGCCCCCACCCCTGCGAGGCCGAGTGCCGCCGCAACCTCGTGGAGGACCCGGTCAACATCAACCACGTCAAGCGCTTCGTGGCGGACTGGGACCGCGCGCAGGAGACGCCGTGGGCGCCGCACCTGGCCGAGTCCACGGGCAAGCGGATCGCCATCGTCGGCGCGGGCCCGTCCGGCCTGTCCGCCGCGTACTACGCCGCGATCGCCGGCCACCAGGTCACGGTCTTCGAGAAGCAGGACCACGCCGGCGGCATGATGCGCTACGGCATCCCCGAGTACCGCCTGCCCAAGAAGACGCTCGACGAGGAGATCGCCTTCATCCAGGCCCTCGGCGTCCAGATCGTCACCGGCATCAGCCTCGGCACCCAGCTCCACCTCGAGGACCTGCGTCGCGACTTCGACGCCGTCTACCTGGCCATCGGCTCGTGGCGCGCCTCGCCCATGCGGATCGACGGCGAGCACCTCGAGGGCGTCGAGCTCGGCATCGACTACCTCCGGCACGTCACCAAGGGCGCGAAGGTCAACCTCGGCGAGACGGTCGTCGTCGTCGGTGGTGGCAACACCGCCATCGACTGCGCCCGGACCGCGCTGCGGATGGGCGCCAAGAACGTCAAGCTCGTCTACCGCCGCACCCGCGACGAGATGCCGGCCGAGCCGATCGAGATCGAGGAGGCGCTGCACGAGAACATCGAGATGGTGTTCCTCACCGCGCCGACGAGCATCACCATCGGCGAGAACGGCCGCAAGCAGGTCCACTGCGTGCGCATGGAGCTGGGCGAGCCCGACCGGTCCGGCCGTCGTCGCCCGGTCGTCGTCGAGGGCAGCGACTTCGCGATCGAGGCCGACTACGTCATCGGCGCCATCGGCCAGACGACCGACACGACGTTCCTCTACAACGACCTGCCGGTGCGCCTGAACAAGTGGGGCGACATCGACATCGACGGCACGACGATGCAGACGTCGGAGCTGAACATCTTCGCCGGTGGTGACTGTGCGACCGGTCCCGCCACGGTGATCCAGGCCATCGCGGCCGGCCGCCGCGCGGCCAAGGCGCTCGACGACTTCGTGATGCGCGGCTACGTCCGCCCGTCGCACGAGGACTACAGCTGCAGCCGCGGCACCAACGAGGAGCTCCCGCGGGCCGAGTTCGACGACATCCCGCGGCTGGCCCGCGCCGTCATGCCTGCCCTGCCCCCCGGCTCCCGCGTCGACTCGTTCATCGAGGTCGAGCTCGGCCTGACCGAGGAGCAGGCCCGGGCCGAGGCGGCGCGCTGCCTCGAGTGCGGCTGCTCCAAGCAGAACCACTGCGCCCTGCGCAACGAGGCCACCGACCACGGCGTGCAGTTCGCGCCGACGCTGCACGTGCGGCCCTACACGCCGATCATCGAGGACCACCCGTTCATCGTCCGCGACAACAACAAGTGCATCTCCTGCGGTCGCTGCGTCGCGGCGTGCGCGGAGATCGAGGGCGTCGGCGTCCTGGCGTACCAGTTCAGCGAGGGCCGCCTGACGGTCGGCACCCACAACGGCCTTCCGCTCGACCAGACCGACTGCGTCTCCTGCGGCCAGTGCGTCCGCGCCTGCCCGTGCGGCGCGCTCGACTACAAGCGCGAGCGCGGCGACGTCTTCACGGCGATCAACGACCCGAAGAAGCTCGTCGTCGGCTTCGTCGCGCCGGCCGTCCGCACGGTCATCGCGAGCGAGTACGACCTCTCGGTCGAGGAGGCCTCCGGCTTCATCGCGGGCCTCATGCGCAAGGTCGGCTTCGACAAGGTCTTCGACTTCTCGTTCGCCGCCGACCTGACGATCATGGAGGAGACGACCGAGTTCCTCGGCCGCGTCACGAACGGCGGCACGATGCCGCAGTTCACCTCCTGCTGCCCCGGCTGGGTCAACCTGGTCGAGCGCCGCCACCCGGAGCTCATCCCGCACCTGTCGAGCTGCAAGTCCCCGCAGCAGATGATGGGCGCGACGGTGAAGAACCACTTCGCGCAGCAGGCCGGCATCAGCCTCGACGACCTGTACGTCGTCTCGATCGTGCCGTGCCTCGCCAAGAAGTACGAGGCCGCGCGGCCGGAGTTCGCCCCGGACGAGATCCGCGACGTCGACGCCGTCCTCACGACCACCGAGTTCCTCGAGATGGTGCAGATGCTCCGCCTCGAGCCGAAGGACGTGGAGCCGGGCGCCTTCGACGAGCCGTACAAGCGCGTCACCGGTGCGGGCGTCCTCTTCGGCGCCTCGGGCGGTGTGGCCGAGGCCGCGCTGCGCATGGCCGTCGAGAAGCTCACGGGCACCCCGCTCGTGGACGACCTCGACTTCGAGGAGGTGCGCGGCTTCGAGGGCCTCAAGGAGGCGACGATCGTCGCGGGCGAGACCACCGTGCGCGTCGCGGTCATCTCGGGCCTGAACAACGTCGCCCCCATCGCCGAGCGCATGAAGAACGGCGAGCACCCGGGCTACGACCTCATCGAGGTCATGGCCTGCCCCGGTGGCTGCATCAACGGCGCCGGCCACCCGGTGCCCGACCGCGTCGGCGAGATGGCCGCCCGCCAGAAGGTGCTCATCGAGATCGACCAGCTCTCCAAGTACCGCAAGTCGCAGGAGAACCCGGACATCCTCCGGCTCTACGACGAGTACTACGGCGAGCCGAACAGCCACGTCGCGCACGAGCTGCTGCACACGTCGTACGCCCCCTTCCGGGGCTGAGACTGCCTCCGCCCGCGAGCGAGCGGGCGTGAGGTCGGAGCCGGGCCGGTCCATGTC
>JAEZZV010000106.1 GCA_023418375.1 Actinomycetes bacterium
GTCGCGGGCCCGGTCGGGGGAGCGGCGGGGCGGCCGGGCGGGGCGTCGTCGGGCACGGGCTCACGGTAGCGGCCGTCGGCGGGCTCCACGCCGGGTCGCGAGCAGGCCCGGGCGTCCCGTGCAAAACCGGCGCGCCTCGGGTTTATCGGATCCCGCCGGTGCTACGGAGCGACACGCCGGGATCCGCCGTGAGAACGACCCGTGGCAGCGGGGCGGGGGAGGGCGCCCGGGCCCTCGGTCCCAGATCGTCCCATGACGGCGACCTACGCTGAAACGGTCCCCAGTGGACTGTGAGGAACCGCAATGACGCAGCACCTGAACCACAGGTCAGCGGGGTGTTCCACCGAACAGGTCGGCATCCCGGGGACACGATTGTCCCCGTCGTCTCGGGCCTCGCACACCCTGCGCTCCCTACGAAGGCACGGACGGGCATCGTGACGACTCAGCAACCCCAGTACCCCGGCATCCCCGACGTCATCAACGGCAACGGGGCGGTCGCCCACGTGATGCGTCACGTCTGTGGCGGGGTGATCGGCTACCCGATCACCCCCTCGACGGAGATCGCGGAGCTCTTCGAGGCCTCGCGCGCGGAGGGTGGTGCGAACGTCTGGGGCACGCACCCGTTCTTCTTCGAGACCGAGGGTGAGCACTCCGCCCAGTCGGGCGCGCTCGGTGCCGCGCTCACCGGCGGCCAGTACGTCTCCAACGCCTCGTCGAGCCAGGGCATCCTCTACGCGCTCGAGTCCCACTACGTCACGGTGGGCAAGAAGATCGGCGGCTTCGTGCTGCAGGTCGCGGCGCGCGTGGTCTCCAAGCACTCCCTGAACGTCATGGCCGGGCACGACGACGTGTACGCACTGCTGCCCACGGGCTACACGATCCTCTTCGGCTCCAACCCGCAGGAGGCCGCCGACCTCGCCGCGATCTCCTACCGCGCGTCGGCCCTCTCGCTCATCCCGGTCGCCAACGTCATGGACGGCTTCGCGACCAGCCACGTCATGTGCGAGGCGCAGCTGCCCGAGCCCGCACTGCTGCGCGACTTCCTCGGCGACCCCGCCGGCCGCATCCCGTGCCCGACCGTCGCCCAGGAGATGCTCTTCGGCGCCAAGGGCCGCGTGTTCCAGCTGAACGCCTACCTGGACCGCCACGCGGACGACGTCCAGGCCGCCGACCTCGCCGCCCTCCGGGCGTACCTCGAGGCGAACGCCGAGAAGATCGAGAAGGACAACGCGGGCGACCTCGTGAGCGAGACCCTCGTGTGGGTCCCCGAGGACCTCGCCGCGCAGTGGCGCCGCCAGTGGATCGGCGCGTGGGAGAAGGGCACCCGTCAGCTGGTGCCGGCCCTCGTCGACCCGCACAACCCCGGTCTGACCGGCCCGGTCCAGAACCAGCCCGACTTCCAGGCCGGCGCCGTCGACCACCGCACGCACTTCGTCAACGCGGTCCCGGGCCTGGTCAAGCAGTCCATGGCCGAGTACGCCGCCCTGACCGGCCGTGAGTACGCGCCCGTCATGTCGTACGACTGCGAGGACGCCGACTACGTGATGATCGGCCTCGGTTCGATCACCGACGACGTCCGCGCCGTCCTGCCGTACCTGCGGGCCCAGGGCCTCAAGGTTGGCGTCGTCTCCGTCAAGCAGCTCCAGCCGTTCCCCGAGGCCGAGCTCGTCGAGGCCATCGCCGGCGCCAAGGCCGTCGCCGTCCTCGAGCGCAGCGACGACACGGCGCTCACCCGGCTCGTCACGCAGGCTCTCTTCAAGGCCCGCGCCAACGCGGACGCCCCGCAGTTCGAGGGCATCCCGGCGCTGGCGACGCAGCCCCGCCTCAGCACGGCGATCTTCGGGCTCGGTGGCCACGACGTTCAGGCCCGCCACCTGGTGGCCGCCTTCCGCCGCCTCGCCGACGAGAAGCAGGCGGGCTCGCTGTTCTACATCGGCTCGCAGTTCTTCAGCACCGACCCCACGCCGGAGATCGCCGAGCGCGAGGCACGCCTGCGCGAGGCCTACCCGGAGACCGCGGGCATGGCGCTCGTCACCGAGCCGAACCCGAACCTGCTCCCCGCCGGTGCGATGCGGATCCGTTTCCACTCGGTCGGTGGCTACGGCACCGTCGCCACGGGCAAGCTGCTCACCGACATCCTCGCGGGCGTCCTGGGCATGCACTCCAAGTCTGCGCCCAAGTACGGCTCGGAGAAGTCCGGCGCCGCGACGAACTACTACATCACCCTGAGCCCCGAGGCGGTCCTGCAGACCAACGCCGAGCTCGAGGACGTCGAGGTCGTCGTCTCGCCCGACCACAAGGCGTTCATCCACACCAACCCGCTCAAGGGCCTGGTCAACGGCGGCACCTTCATCCTCCAGACCGACCTCTCGGCCGAGGACGCCTGGCGCCAGCTCCCCTCCTACGCCCGCCGGACGATCCGCGAGCGGAAGATCAAGTTCCTCGTCCTGGACGCCTTCGCGGTCGCCAAGAAGCACGCGCCGACGCCGCAGCTCGAGACCCGCATGATGGGTATCGCGTTCATCGGCGCCGTCGCCGGCCACGTCGACCTGGTCACGAGCGGTGCCTCGCGCGAGGCTCTGGAGCAGAAGGTCCGCGCCCAGATCAGCAAGAAGTTCGGCAGCAAGGGTGAGGCCGTCGTCGAGGCCAACATGGCCGTCATCCGCGACGGCATCGAGGCCACGCACGCCGTCGACTACGACGCACCGGAGTTCGTCGCGATCGACGCCGAGCCGAACGGGAAGCTCGCCCGCAGCGCGGCGCTGTCCGCGGCGATGTGCAACGTCGACGCGACCCACACCAGCGGCCTGTTCGACCCGGCGTACTACGAGGACCTGATCGCACGGCCGTTCCGCGAGGGCACGATCGCCGAGTCCCCGGTCTACCCGGGCACCGGCCTCTTCATGCCGGGCGGCACCGGCGCAGGCAAGGACAAGGGCATCTTCCGCCGTCAGGCGCCGGTCTTCGACCCGACGGCCTGCACGGGCTGCCTCGAGTGCGGGATCGTCTGCCCGGACGTCGCGATCCCGAACACGGTCCACGAGATCCACGACCTGCTGCTCACCGGCATCGCGGAGATCGACGCCACCGACGCCCAGCGCGACGCGCTGCGGGCCCAGGTGTACCCGTGGGCCGAGCGGATCCGCAGCATCTACCGCAGCGACAAGTCGGACCGGGTGTTCGCGGACGTCGTCGCCGAGGCCGCTGCGGTCCTCGACCCCGACCAGCGGACGCTGGCCCGCAACGTCGAGAAGGTCGTCGCGGCGCTCGCCGCCTTCCCGGTGGCCCGCACGCGTCCGTACTTCGACGCGATGGAGAGCGAGACGCCGGGCACCGGTGGCCTGTTCTCCGCGACGGTCGACCCGTGGAAGTGCACGGGCTGCCTCCAGTGCGTCGACGTCTGCGGCCCCGGCGCGCTGACCGCGGCGGACCAGGACGCCGACCTGCTGACGATGCTCGAGGACCGCTTCGAGATCATGACCAAGCTCCCGAACACGCCGCGTCGCTTCGTCGAGGACGCGACCGCGGGCGGCGACGTCAAGCGGCTCATGCTCGACCACGCCAACTACTACGCCACGACCGGTGGCCACGGCGCCTGCCGGGGTTGCGGCGAGGTCACGGCGATCCGCCTCGTCACCTCGACCAACCGCGCACTGGCGGCAGAGCGGCGTCGGGACCACATGCGCGAGCTCGACGAGATGCTCGCCAAGCTGGCCGCGAAGCTGGAGACGGTCGAGGACGCGGACCGCCGTGGGCGTATCCAGTCGGCGATCGGCGACCTCGAGCAGGCGCTGTACCTGTACGAGGGCGGCCCGACCGGCAACGGCCCCGCGCCGACGGTCATCGCCAACGCGACCGGCTGCTCGAGCGTCTACGCCTCGACCGTGCCGTTCACGCCGTACCTCGACCCGTGGGTCAACAGCCTCTTCCAGGACGCGCAGCCGCTCGCCAAGGGCCTCTTCGAGGGCATCTCGGCGAAGATCGCACGGGAGGTCCGTGCGATGCGCACCGCCGAGCTCGAGCTCGCCGACGCGTACGACGCCGCGACGCACGACAAGGCGCTGCGGATGCTCGACTGGCGCGGCTTCTCCGAGGCGGAGATGTCGCTCCTGCCGGCCTTCATGACGATCGGTGGCGACGGCGCGAGCTACGACATCGGCTTCGGCGCGATGTCCCGCATCCTCGCCAGCGGCACCCCGGTCAAGATGCTCGTCCTGAACACGGGCGCATACTCGAACACCGGCGGCCAGGCGTCGACGGCGAGCTTCGTCGGCCAGGACGCCGACCTGGCCCGCTACGGCCGGGCGCACGACGGCAAGCAGGAGGCCCGCAAGGAGCTCGGCCTGCTCGCCGCCTTCCACCCGGGCGTGTACGCCTGCGTGACGGCGACCGCTTTGCACGGGCACTTCCTCAAGAACACCGTCGAGATGCTCGGCTACACGGGCGGCGCGGCCCTCATGGACGTCTACACCCCGTGCGGCACCGAGAACGGCATCCCTGAGGACCTGTCCAACAAGCGCTCGCGCCTTGCGGTCGAGAGCCGGGTCAGCCCGCTCTTCGTGCACGACCCGCGCAAGGGCAGCACGCTGGCCGAGCGCTTCTCGCTCGACGGCAACCCGGACGTCGACAAGCCGTGGACGACGAGCACGCTCGAGTACCTCGACGAGAACGGCCAGGTCCAGCTGCTGACCACGCCGCTCACGCCGGCCGAGTTCGCGATGGGCGAGACCCGCTTCAAGAAGCAGTTCAAGAAGCTGGCCGCCGACGCCGACGCCGTTCCGGTCGCCGAGTACGTCGAGCTCGACGCCGCGGCGCGGGCCGGCAAGGTGCCGTTCGTCTACGCGACGGACGACTCCCGCCGCCTCGTCAAGCTGGCGTGCTCCGCGTCCGTCGTGGCGCTCGTCGAGGAGCGTGCCGCCTACTGGCGGATGCTGCAGTCCCTCGCCGGGGTCGACCACGCGAAGCTCTCCGCCGCCCACAAGGCCGAGGTCGACGCGCTCAAGGCCCGGTACGAGGAGGCCGCCGCGGCCCGGGAGACGTCGCTCGACGACATCGCCCGCGCGATGGCGGACCTCGCCGCCTCGAGCAAGGCCCCGGCGGCCTCGGGTGGCTTTGGCGGCCTCGGCGGGTTCGGCGGGGCGGCCCCGGCCGCCGCGGCGGCCCCGGCTGCGGCGGCGACGGCGGTCCTCGACCTGCCGATCTCGCTCGACCCGGCCGACGAGCCGCTCTGCAACGACTGCGGTACCTGCTACCAGGACCTGCCGCAGTTCTTCGAGAAGACCACGATCGTCGTCGACGGTCAGGCTCGCGTCGTGGCCCGGCAGCTGCCCGGGTCCTTCGACGGCGTGGAGATCACGCCGGAGCTGGCCAAGCGCATCGAGCGGGTCAAGGCCACCTGCGACGCGGAGATCCTCAAGTGAGCACCATCACCCCGCCCCGGACCGAGGGCAGCGCCGGCAATGACGACGTACGTCGCTACGTGGACGCGCAGAGCGCCCTCGACGCGACGCTGACCGAGGTCGCCGAGCTCGAGTCCTCCGAGAGCGTGGAGGCGTTCCACACGCAGCTCGACCTGCTCAAGCGCCGGCTCATCGCCGACCCGCGTGCCTTCCGCGAGGTCTTCATCGCGGACGGCATGGCGGCGGTGGCCTGGGAGTTCTCCCAGCCGGACCTGAGCAAGGAGTTCACCGAGCGCCTGTGGGAGCTCATGCTCCGCAACGACGACGTCAGCAAGGCGCTCATGCGGTTCGTGTGGAACCTGCCGCTGGGCAAGAAGCGGACGTTCATCCGCGCGATCGACAAGCACCTGTCGGACCGGTACCCGATGTTCGCCGGGTACTCGGTCGACTGGCCGGCGCAGAGCTCGATCCCGCCGTACATCCGTGAGCCCGAGGACCGCTCGGCCGACTTCGCCCTGGTGAACCAGGGGTACCTCGGCTACATGAACCTCGGCTTCACGGCCCGCGACGTGGACATGCTCGTCTGGCTCGAGGCTCTCCGGGACAAGCAGTGCGCCGAGAAGCCCTGCGAGCTCGGCGAGTTCCTCGCCCACGCGAAGGGCCCGAAGGGCGGCTGCCCCGTCAAGATCCACATCCCGCAGGTCTTCGAGCTGGTCGGCCAGGGCCGGTTCGAGGACGCCCTCGAGCTGCTCGAGTCGTGCAACCCGCTGCCGGACGTCACCGGCCGCGTGTGCCCGCAGGAGCTGCAGTGCCAGGGTGTCTGCCTGCACAAGGTGCCGATGTCGATCGGTCAGATGGAGTGGTTCCTGCCGCAGCGCGAGATGCTCGTGCACCCCGGCAGCAACGCGGTCCGCTTCGGCGGTCGTATCGACCCGTGGGAGGCCGCAGCCAAGCCCCCGGTCGCGATCGTCGGCTCCGGTCCGTCGGGTCTGATCAACGCCTACCTGCTCGCGGCCGAGGGCTTCCCGGTCACGGTGTTCGAGGCGTTCCACGCCCTCGGCGGCGTGCTCCGCTACGGCATCCCGGAGTTCCGCCTGCCGAACTCGCTCATCGACGACGTCGTGGAGAAGATCGAGCTGCTCGGCGGCAAGTTCGTCAGGAACTTCGTGGTCGGCAAGACGGCGACGCTGCAGGACCTGCGCGACGCGGGCTTCTGGAAGATCTTCGTCGGCACCGGCGCGGGCCTGCCGCGGTTCATGAACGTGCCCGGCGAGCACCTGCTCAACGTCATGTCGGCGAACGAGTTCCTGACCCGCGTCAACCTCATGCAGGGCCTCCGCGAGGACTACGAGACCCCGCTGCCCGAGGTGCGTGGCAAGAACATCATCGTCATCGGCGGTGGCAACACGGCCATGGACGCCTGCCGTACGGCCAAGCGCCTCGGCGGCAACGTGACGATCGTCTACCGGCGCACCCAGAGCGAGATGCCGGCCCGCGTGGAGGAGCTCGAGCACGCGCTCGAGGAGGGCATCGCCCTCAAGGTCCTCGCGTCGCCGTCGGAGTTCCTGGGCGACGACACCGGCTTCGTCAAGGCCGCGACGCTCGACATCATGGAGCTGGGCGAGCCGGACGACTCCGGCCGCCGTCGCCCCGTGAAGACGGGCCGGACCGAGACGATCCACGCCGACCTGGTGATCATGGCGCTCGGCAACGACGCCAACCCGATCATCAAGGACTCCGAGCCGCGGCTCGAGGTCTCCAAGTGGGGCACGATCAACCTCGACCACCAGGGTTCGCAGGAGACTACGCTCCCGGGCATCTACACGGGTGGCGACGCCGCCCGCGGTGGGTCCACGGCGATCATGGCGGCCGGCGACGGCCAGTCGGCGGCGCGCGAGATCCTCGGCTCGATCGACGTGCCGGGCGACGTCATCCCGGCCATGGTGGCCAGCGCCAAGGCGTACACCGAGCTGGGTGCGGCCGAGGCGACCATCGTCGCCAAGGCGCATCTGTCGGACGGCATCGAGGAGATCACGGTCTACTCGCCCGTGATCGCCCGGTCCGCCCAGGCCGGCCAGTTCGTCCGGGTGCTGCCGCGCCCGGACGGCGAGCTGATCCCGCTCACGCTGGCCGACTGGGACGAGAAGGCGGGCACCGTCACCCTCGTCATCCAGGGCGTCGGCGTCAGCAGCAACGAGATGAACGCCATGCAGGTGGGCGACGCCTTCACCGGCATCGCCGGCCCGCTGGGGCAGCCGAGCAGGCTCCACCGCTACGAGCCGGGCACGACGGTCGTCTTCACCGCGGGTGGCCTGGGCCTCCCGCCGGTGCACCCGATCATGCGCGAGCACCTGCGGCTCGGGAACCACGTCACGCTCATCTCCGGCTTCCGCAGCGCCAACCTGATGTTCTGGGACGGCGAGGACGAGCGGGTGGGCAAGCTCCAGGCCGAGTTCGGCGACCAGCTCGACGTGATCTACGCGACCAACGACGGCTCGTTCGGCGTCAAGGGCTTCGTCACGGCGCCGCTGCAGGAGATGCTCGAGGCGAACAAGGCCGGCCAGGGCCGCACCGTCGCCGAGGTCATCGCCATCGGCCCGCCGATGATGATGCGTGCGGTGAGCGACCTGACGCAGCCGTACGGCGTGCCGACGGTCGCCAGCCTCAACTCGATCATGGTCGACGCCACGGGCATGTGCGGCGCCTGCATGGTCCCCGTGACCGTCGAGGGCAAGCTCGTGCGCAAGCACGCCTGCATCGACGGCCCCGAGATCGACGCGCACGCCATCGACTGGGACAAGTTCCTCCCGCGGTTCAACCTGTTCCGCAAGCAGGAGCAGGAGGCTCGCGCCAAGCACGGCATGGCCTGAGCACCGCGCTCTGCGCGGACGTGTCGACGGCCGGTGCCCCTCGGGGG
>JAEZZV010000206.1 GCA_023418375.1 Actinomycetes bacterium
AGCCGGTGGTGCCGGCGGCGACCCAGTGGACCCCCGCGGCCTCGGCCGATGCCTGGCGGCGCGCCTGGGGCCTGCCGGCCGGTGGTGACCCGGGCGCACAGCAGGCCGGGACGGCACAGTCCGACCAGGCAGCCGCACCGGGACGACCGTCCTGGGTCCCGCCCGTCCAGGCCGCCGACGGCGCCACGCCGCCAGCAGCTCCGGACCAGCCGGGCGAGCCGCCGCAGCGTCGACGGAGGGACAACCGATGAGGCGCACGCGCGCGGTCCTCGCCGCCCTCGCCCTCGGCATGCTGGCGGCCTGCAGCACGCCGCTGCCCGTTCCCGAGCCCGACGCCGAGCCCGTGGCGACGCCGCCCGCGTTGTTCGAGGAGCAGGCGGACGAGGTGCTGGCCGACCTCGCCGCGGTGCTCGAGGAGGCCGACGGGGCCCTCGAGCCGCCGCTGCTCGACCCGCGCGTCGTCGGCCCCGCCCGGGAGATCCGCGGCATCGAGTACGCGCTGCGGAACGCCGGCGACGTCGACGCGGTGACCGCGATCCCCGAGGGCGCCCAGACGCTCGTGCTCCCGACCACCGACGCGTGGCCGCGGACCTTCATGGTCGTCACCGAGGCACCGGAGGACCTGCAGGCCCCGCTGCTGCTCGTGCTCGTCCAGGAGAGCCCGCGCGCGCAGTTCCGACTGTGGTCCTGGGCGCGGCTGTTCCCCGGCGTCACCATGCCGGCGACGACCGAGCCGGGCATCGGCAGCGCTCCGGTGGAGCCCGACTCCGCGGACCTCCAGGTGTCACCGACCGAGGTCGTCACGCAGTACGTGGACCTGCTGACCAACCGGGACCAGTCGGCCTTCGCGGAGGCCTTCACCCCGGACCCCCTGCGCACCGCCGTGGCCCAGACCCGGGACGCGTTCGTCGGCGTCGTGGGGCCGAACGGCTCCCTCACCGAGACGTACACCCCTGACGCGTACGGGGTCACCGCGATGGCGACGGCGGACGGCGGCGCCATCGTCGTCGGCACCATCCGGACCGTCACCACGATCTCCCTGACCGACAGCACCATGCGGATCGGCGACCAGACCGCCGCGCTTCTCGGCAGGGACACGATCACCGCGAACCTCGAGATCCAGTGGCTCAGCGTCGTCGCCTTCCACGTGCCGCCGGCAGGCTCCGACGAGCCCATCGAGGTGCTCGGTGCCGAGCACTCCCGCATCCAGGCGACGGGCCAGTAGGCGCCCGTCCTCCCCAGCGACACCGCACCACGAGCGAGGAAGCATGTCCCAACCGACCGGAGCCCGACCCTCCCTGCCGCTGCACGGCGCCGTCGACCTCTCGGCGTTGCGGCGACCTCAGACGCCGCCCGGTGCCCCCCCGGCGGGCGATCCCGCCGGCCCGGTGTCCGGTGCCGTCGTGGACGTCACCGAGGCCTCGTTCGCCGGCGTGGTGGAGCAGTCGACGACCGTGCCGGTCGTGATCGCCCTGTGGAGCGCCAGCGACCCGATGAGCAGCGGGGTCGTGCGGCTGCTCGCCGACCTGGCCGCCGAGCTCGGCGGCCGGTTCCTCCTGGCGCGGGTCGAGGTCGAGCGCGCACCGCAGGTCGCGCAGGCGATCGGCAGCCAGACCGGGTCGACGGTCGCCGCCGTCGTCCGGGGGCAGGCCGTGCCGCTGCCGCCGCTCGAGCAGGCGTCGCGCGACCAGGTGCGGGCGCTGCTGGACCAGGTGCTCCAGATGGCGGCGGCGAACGGCGTCACCGGCCAGGTGCCGGTCGACGGCGACGCCACGCCCGAGGAGCCGGCCGAGCCACCGCTGCCGCCGCGGCACCAGGAGGCCTACGACGCCATCGAGCGCGACGACCTCGACGCCGCTGCCGCCGCCTACTCCGCCGCGCTGACCGAGAACCCGCGCGACGACATGGCCAAGGCGGGGCTCGCCCAGGTCGAGCTCATGCGCCGCACCCGGGACCTGGACCCGGACGCGGTGCGTGCCGCCGCCGAGGCGGCACCGGGCGACGTGGCGGCGCAGCTCGCGATGGCGGATCTCGAGCTGCTGTCCGACCGCGTCGACGAGGCCTTCGCGCTGCTGGTCGCCCTCGTGCGGCGCACCGCCGGGCCCGACCGCGAGTCGGCCCGGGTGCGGCTCGTCGAGCTCTTCACGGTGGTCGGCGACGCCGACCCGCGCGTGATGGCGGCCCGCCGGGCGCTCGCGAGCGCCCTCTACTGACGCCCGCGCCGCGCTGAGGCCCGCGCCGCGCTGAGGCCCGCGCCCCCACCGGCGACTCAGGCCTCGGGCTGGCCCTCCGGCACCAGGAAGATGGCGCCGAGCGGCGGCACGCGGAGCCGGACGGACGCCGCCTGCGCGTGGTGGTGCACGGGCTCGGCCTCGACCCGACCGAGGTTCCCGACTCCGGAACCGCCGTACACCTCGGCGTCGGTGTTGAGCGCCTCCCGCCAGCCGCCGGCCACCGGCAGCCCGAGCAGGTAGCCCTCGTGAGAGGTGCCCGCGAAGTTCACGACGACGGCGACCATGCGCCCCGAGCGGTCCCGGCGCACGTACGAGAGCACGTTGTGACCGGCGTCCTGCGAGTCGATCCACTCGAACCCGGCGGGGTCGTCGTCCAGGTCCCACATCGCGGGCTCGGCGCGGTAGAAGCGGTTGAGGTCGGTGACCAGCCGCTGGACCCCCTGGTGTGGCGCGTACTCGAGCAGGTGCCAGTCGAGCGAGCGGCCCTCGGACCACTCGGCCGTCTGCCCGAACTCCCCGCCCATGAAGAGCAGCTGCTTGCCCGGGTGCGACCACTGGTAGGCCAGCAGGGCGCGCAGGCCGGCGAACCGCTGCCAGTCGTCGCCGGGCATCTTGTAGACGAGCGAGCCCTTGCCGTGCACGACCTCGTCGTGGCTGAGCGGGAGGACGAAGTGCTCGGAGAAGGCGTAGACCAGCGAGAAGGTCGCCTCGTGGTGGTGGTAGCGCCGGTTGATCGGTTCCTCCGCGAGGTACCGGAGGGTGTCGTTCATCCAGCCCATGTTCCACTTCAGGCCGAACCCGAGGCCCCCCGCGTCCGTGGGCGCGGTGACGCCCGGCCACGCGGTCGACTCCTCGGCGATCATGAGGATGCCGGGCGTGCGCCGGTAGGCGGTCGCGTTCGCCTCCTGGATGAACCGGATCGCCTCGAGGTTCTCGCGCCCGCCGTGCACGTTCGGCCGCCACTGGCCGGCGCTGCGCGAGTAGTCCAGGTAGAGCATCGAGGCGACGGCGTCCACGCGGAGGCCGTCGACGTGGAACTCCTCGAGCCAGTACGTGGCGTTCGCGACGAGGAAGTTGCGCACCTCGTTGCGGCCGAAGTTGAACACGTACGTGCCCCAGTCCGGCTGCTCGCCGAGCAGCGGGTCCGGGTGCTCGTACAGCGGGGTCCCGTCGAAGCGCCCGAGCGCCCACTCGTCCTTGGGGAAGTGGGCGGGCACCCAGTCGAGGAGGACACCGACGCCGGCCTGGTGCAGCCGGTCGACGAGGTGGCGGAAGTCGTCGGGGTGGCCGAATCGCGACGTCGGCGCGTAGTACGAGCTCACCTGGTAGCCCCACGAGCCGCCGAACGGGTGCTCGGCGACGGGGAGCAGCTCGACGTGCGTGAAGCCCATCGCCACCGCGTAGTCCGTCAGCTGGTCGGCGAGCTCCCGGTAGCCCAGCCCCGGCCGCCACGAGCCGAGGTGCACCTCGTAGACGCTCATGGGGCCGTGGTGCGGGTTGCCGGACCGGCGCCGCTCGAGCCACGCCTCGTCGTCCCAGACGTGAGCCGACTCCACGACGACGGACGCCGTCGCCGGCGGGTGCTCGGCGCCCTTGGCGAGGGGGTCCGCCTTCTGCCGCCACGAGCCGTCGTGGGCGAGGATCTCGAACTTGTACCGCTGGCCGCCGCGGATGCCCGGGACGAACAGCTCCCAGACGCCGCTCGAGCCGAGGTTGCGCATCGTGTGCGGGGTGCCCTGCCAGCGATTGAAGTCGCCGACCACGCGCACCGCGGCCGCGTTCGGTGCCCAGACGGCGAAGGACGTGCCCACCACCTCGCCCAGGACGCTCGGGTAGGTGCGCACGTTGGCCCCCAGCACCGTCCAGAGCTCCTCGTGACGGCCCTCGCTGATCAGGTGCAGGTCCATCTCGCCGAGCGTCGGCAGGAACCGGTAGGGATCGTCCTGGAGGTCGGTGTGGTCGCCGTAGCGCACGCGCACGCGGTAGTCGGGCACCTGCGTGCCCGGGAAGGTGGCGGCCCAGACGCCGCCGTGCTCGTGCACCGCTGCCGTCTCGCCGTCCGGGGTGACGACCGTGACCTCGTCCGCGAGCGGGCGCAGCAGGCGGATCGTGACCACGTCGGCGTCGAGGTGCGGTCCGAGGACCCGGTGCGGGTCCTGGTGCAGGCCCTTCGCGACGGCGTCGAGCTCGGCCGTGGCGACGGGACGCGGCATCGGGCGGGCGGACGGCTCGGAGGTGGTCATGGTGCCACCCTGCCACGGGGCACGGTGACCTGCACGGGCCCCCGCCCGGGGGGTCGTGTCACTCCGCCCGGGCGAGCAGCCGGTCGACCCCTCCGAGCGGGATCGGCAGCCAGTCCGGCCGGTTGCCGGACTCGTACACGACCTCGTAGATGGCCTTGTCGAGCTCGAGGGCGGGCAGGAGCACGTCGAGCCCTGCCGCGGTGCCGCCGGTCTCCTGCTCGTAGCCGTCGATGAGCCGGCCCCGGGCGTCGGCGAGCCAGGCCCCCGGGTCGGTCGGCCGGCCGACGGCCGCCGCGTAGTCCAGCGAGCGCAGCATGCCCGCGAGGTCCCGCAGCGCGAGATCGGGGCGCGTCTTCTCCTCGGCCGACGCCTGGGGCTCGCCCTCGAAGTCCAGGACGTACCAGTGCTCGTCCGCGGACCGGAGCACCTGGCCGAGGTGGTAGTCGCCGTGCACCCGCTGGAGCGGCGGCACCGACGTCAGCGCCTCGAGCCGGTCGTAGGCGGCGTGCACGGCGGCCGAGCGTGCGGCGATCTCCGGTACCCGGGCCGCGGCGGCGTCGGCGCGCTCGCGGAGCGTGCGGACGACGTGGCGCACCTGCGTGCGCCGCTCCGTCTCGTTGCGCGGCGCGTGGGCGTGCCCGGTGGCGGCCACGGGGATGGCCGTGCGCAGCGCGCGGTGCATCTGCGCGGTGGTGCGCCCGAGGTCCGCCGCGAGCTCCCCGAAGGGGGTGTCGGCACCGGCGTGGTCGCAGGCCAGCTCGAAGCCGTCCCGCGCACCCTGCACCAGGGCGCTGAGCACCCCGAGGTGCCCGACGGCGTGGGTGCCGTCGGGCTGGTCCCACCCCCCGGGCAGCCACGCGAGCGGGCGCGGGACGCCCGTCCAGCCCGCATGGGCCAGTGCGAGGGGCACGTCGACGTCGGGGTTGGGGCCGAGCGTGACGACGCGGAAGACCTTGAGGATCCCGGGCCGGTCGGCGTCGGGGAGCAGGACGGAGGTGTTCGACTGCTCGCCGGCGACCACCTTCGGGCGGCCGATCCGGGTGGGTGCGGCACCGTCGTCGTGCGCGGCGGCCAGCCAGGCGCGGACGAAGGCAGGGTCGTGCGGGCCGTCGACCAGGACCCCGCCCGGGACGCGCGCGATCGTCCCCGGTCGGTCGGACGGCTCCGTGCCGGGACGCCGCACGGTGGGGACCTGGAGCACCGCTCCGCTCGGCAGGGCGATCAGGTGCAGGCGGACGGTCGCCTCGCCGTCGGGGTCGGGCAGGTCGACGACGGCGACGCGCTCGAGCGTCGCCGCCGAGCCCTTCGCCGGGAACCAGCGCTGGGACGGGACCCAGGCGCGCAGGGCCTCGAGCTCGGCGTCGTCGGGCACCCGGGTGCCGCTCACCGGCGCGGCCGTGGTGTCGAGCTCCGGCATGCCTACCCCCTCGTCCTCGGTCGGTGCGCCGTCCCCGGCTCGCCCTCAGCCCGCGTCCGGCGCCGTCACGGCCAGCCAGAAGAAGTCGCGCGAGCCGAGAGTCAGGAGCACCTCGCCGCGCGGGCCGACGTCGGGGAACCGGGCGCCGCCGAAGACGTCGGCGACGTGGTGCCCCGCGTGGTCCGGCAGCCGCAGCACGGCCGGACGCGGCGTCGACGCCAGGTTCGCCACGCACAGCACGGTCTCGTCGGGGGACGTGCGCAGGTACGCGAGGACGGCGTCGTTGTCGGTCGGGAGAACCACGAAGTCCCCGGTGCCGAAGACCGGGTGCCGACGGCGCACCGAGAGCATGCCGTGCACCCAGTGCAGCAGCGACGTCGGCTGCGCCAGCTGCGCCTCCACGTTCGTCGTGGCGTAGTTGTGCACGAGCGACTGGATGACCGGCAGGTAGAGCTTGCCCGGGTCCGCCGTCGAGAAGCCCGCGTTGCGGTCCGGCGTCCACTGCATGGGCGTGCGGACGGCGTCGCGGTCCGGCAGCCAGATGTTGTCGCCCATGCCGATCTCGTCGCCGTAGTACAGGCAGGGGCTGCCGGGCAGGGAGAGGAGCAAGGCGTGCGCCAGCTCGATCTCGGCGCGAGAGTTGTCCAGCAGAGGCGCGAGCCGGCGCCGGATCCCGACGTTGGCGCGCATCCGCGGGTCCGGCGCGTACCAGCCGTACATCGCCGCACGCTCCTCGGTGGAGACCATCTCGAGCGTCAGCTCGTCGTGGTTGCGCAGGAACGTGCTCCACTGCGCCCCGCGGGGGATGGGCGGGGTGTCGGCCAGGATGTCGACGATCTGCGTGGCCCGCTGGTCCTTGATGGAGTAGAAGATGCGCGGCATCACCGGGAAGTGGAAGCACATGTGGCACTCCGGCTCGTCCTCGGTGCCGAAGTACGGTGCGACGTCGTGCGGCCACTGGTTGGCCTCGGCCAGCAGGATGCGACCCGGGAACTCCTCGTCCACCATCGCGCGCAGCTCGCGCAGGTAGGCGTGCGTGCGGGGGAGGTTCTCGCAGTTGGTGCCCTCCTCCTCGAAGAGGTAGGGCACGGCGTCGAGCCGGAAGCCGTCGACGCCCAGGCGCAGCCAGAACCGGGCGACGTCCTTCATCGCCTCGCGCACGGCCGGGTTCTCGAAGTTCAGGTCCGGCTGGTGGCTGAAGAACCGGTGCCAGAAGTACTGGCGCCGCACCGGGTCGAACGTCCAGTTGGACGTCTCGGTGTCCACGAAGATGATCCGCGCGCCCTCGTAGCGCGTGGGGTCGTCGCTCCAGACGTAGAAGTCCCCGTAGGGCCCGTCGGGGTCGGAGCGGGAGGCCTGGAACCACGGGTGCTGGTCGCTCGTGTGGTTCATCACCATGTCGATGACGACCCGCATGCCGCGTGCGTGCGCCTCCTCCATGAGCTCGGCGAAGTCGTGCAGCGTCCCGTACTGCGGCGCGATGGCCGTGTAGTCCGACACGTCGTAGCCGCCGTCGCGCAGCGGGGACGGGAAGAACGGGGGCAGCCACAGGCAGTCGACGCCGAGCCACTGGAGGTACTCCAGCCGCTCGATGAGCCCGCGGAGGTCGCCCGTGCCCTGCCCCGAGGAGTCCGAGAAGCTGCGCAGCATCACCTCGTAGAACACCGCGGTGCGGTGCCACTGCGGGTCCTCGCGCAGCCCCGGGCGGGCGAGGTCCGGCAGCTCGTGGGTGGGGTGCGGGCGCGGCGGCAGGGCGCGGCCGGGGTCGACGGCGTGCGAGGTCGTCACAGCGTCCTCACACCGATGACGTGCGCCACCTGCTCGAGCGGGTCGAGGCGCACGTAGGGGTGCGCGCCCCAGGCGAAGACGGCGCCTGAGAGCAGGTCGTGCGCGGCGAACGCGGGGGCTGTCGGGG
>JAEZZV010000267.1 GCA_023418375.1 Actinomycetes bacterium
ACGCCATGGCGGGACAGAAGATCCGCATCCGGCTCAAGTCCTACGACCACGAGGTCATCGACAGCTCGGCGCGCAAGATCGTCGACACGGTGACGCGCGCAGGCGCGACGGTCGTTGGTCCGGTGCCGCTGCCGACCGAGAAGAACGTGTTCGTCGTCATCCGGTCGCCGCACAAGTACAAGGACAGCCGCGAGCACTTCGAGATGCGCACTCACAAGCGCCTGATCGACATCATCAACCCCACGCCGAAGGCGGTGGACTCGCTCATGCGGCTCGACCTGCCTGCTGACGTGAACATCGAGATCAAGCTCTGAGGGGAATCGAGATGACGACCCTTCCCCAGAACCAGCGCGCCGTCACGGCGCTGCTGGGCACCAAGCTCGGCATGACGCAGGTGTGGGACGAGGCCGGGCGCCTCGTCCCGGTCACCGTCGTCGAGGTCGGCACGAACGTCGTGACGCAGGTCCGCACCGACGAGAAGGACGGCTACGCGGCCGTGCAGCTCGCCTACGGTCAGATCGACCCGCGCAAGGTCACGCAGCCCCTCAAGGGCCACTTCGAGAAGGCCGGTGTCACCCCGCGCCGCCACGTCACCGAGGTCCGCACCACGGACGCGGGCGAGTACTCGCTCGGCCAGGAGCTGACCGCGGAGACCTTCACGGCGGGCCAGACGGTCGACGTCATCGGCACCACCAAGGGCAAGGGCTTCGCCGGTGTCATGAAGCGCCACGGCTTCGCCGGTGTGAGCGCCTCGCACGGTTCGCACCGCAACCACCGCAAGCCCGGCTCGATCGGCGCGGCGGCCACGCCGTCCCGCGTCTTCAAGGGCCTGCGGATGGCGGGTCGCATGGGCAACGTGCGGCAGACCACCCAGAACCTCACTGTCCACGCGGTCGACGCCGAGCGGGGCCTCCTGCTCGTCAAGGGTGCCGTTCCCGGCCCCAAGGGCGGCGTCGTCCTCGTCCGCACGGCTGCGAAGGGGGCGTGACATGGCTGAGTCCACCACGCTGACCGTCGACGTCCTCGACGCGAAGGGCAAGAAGGCCGGCACGGCCGAGCTGCCCGCCGACGTCTTCGACGTCCAGACCAACGTGCCGCTGATCCACCAGGTCGTCGTCGCGCAGCTGGCTGCCGCCCGTCAGGGCACGGCCAAGGCGAAGACGCGCGGTGAGGTCTCCGGCGGCGGCAAGAAGCCCTTCAAGCAGAAGGGCACCGGCCGCGCCCGCCAGGGCTCGACCCGCGCGCCGCAGTTCACCGGCGGTGGCACGGTGCACGGTCCCGTCCCGCGGGACTACACGCAGCGCACGCCCAAGAAGATGAAGGCGGCCGCGCTCCGCGGCGCCCTCTCCGACCGGGCCCGCGCCGGGCGTGTGCACGTCGTCGAGGGCTTCCTCGGCACCGACGGCGCCCCGTCGACGAAGGCCGCGCTCGAGATCCTCGCGACCGTGAGCAACCGCCGCAGCGTGCTGGTCGTGCTGGAGCGGACCGACGAGGTCAGCATCAAGTCGCTGCGCAACGCGCAGCAGGTGCACGTCCTGTGGGCCGACCAGCTCAACACGTACGACGTGCTCGTGTCCGACGACGTCGTCTTCACCCGCGGTGCGCTCGAGGCCTTCCTCGCGCGGCCGACCGGGCGGGGCGCGAAGGCCGTCGCCACGTCCACCGAGGCTTCGGCCCTCGAGGCGGAGGAGAGCAAGTGACCACGCTGAACAAGGACCCGCGGGACGTGCTCATCGCCCCCGTGGTCTCGGAGAAGAGCTACGGCCTGCTCGACGAGGGCAAGTACACCTTCGAGGTGGACCCCCGCTCGAACAAGACGGAGATCAAGATCGCCGTCGAGCAGATCTTCGGCGTGAAGGTCGCGGCCGTGAACACGATCAGCCGCAAGGGCAAGGCGCGCCGGACCCGCTTCGGCATCGGCCGTCGCAAGGACGTCAAGCGCGCGATCGTGACGCTCCGCGAGGGCACGATCGACATCTTCGGGGGCCCGGTCGGCTGACCGGCGACGAGACCAAGGACTGACACGTCATGGGAATCCGCAAGTACAAGCCGACGACGCCGGGTCGCCGCGGCTCGAGCGTGGCCGACTTCGTCGAGATCACGCGTAGCACCCCGGAGAAGTCGCTGGTGCGTCCGCTGCCGAAGTCGGGTGGCCGCAACAGCGAGGGCCGGATCACCACGCGTCACATCGGCGGTGGCCACAAGCGCGCGTACCGCGTCATCGACTTCCGTCGCAACGACAAGGACGGCGTGCCCGCGAAGGTCGCTCACATCGAGTACGACCCGAACCGCACCGCCCGCATCGCCCTGCTGCACTACGCCGACGGCGAGAAGCGCTACATCCTCGCGCCGAACAAGCTGAGCCAGGGCGACATCGTCGAGAACGGCCCGAGCGCCGACATCAAGCCCGGCAACAACCTGCCGCTGCGCAACATCCCGACCGGCACCGTCGTGCACGCGATCGAGCTCCGGCCCGGTGGCGGCGCGAAGATCGCCCGCTCGGCCGGCGCCTCGGTGCAGCTCGTCGCCAAGGAGGGGCGGTTCGCGCAGCTGCGCATGCCCTCCGGCGAGATCCGCAACGTCGACGTGCGCTGCCGTGCGACCGTCGGCGAGGTCGGCAACGCCGAGCAGTCGAACATCAACTGGGGCAAGGCGGGCCGCATGCGCTGGAAGGGCCGCAAGCCCACGGTGCGTGGTGTCGCCATGAACCCGATCGACCACCCGCACGGTGGTGGTGAGGGCAAGACCTCCGGCGGTCGGAACCCCGTCTCGCCGTGGGGCCAGCCTGAGGGCCGCACCCGTCACCCGAACAAGGCCAGCGACGCGATGATCGTCCGCCGCCGGCGCACCGGCAAGAAGCGCTGACAAGGAGCCAGACAGATGCCACGGAGCCTCAAGAAGGGCCCCTTCGTCGACGGCCACCTGCAGAAGAAGGTGGACGCGCTGAACGAGAAGGGCGGCAAGACGGTCATCAAGACCTGGTCTCGCCGATCGATGATCACGCCCGACTTCCTGGGCCACACCTTCGCCGTGCACGACGGCCGCAAGCACGTCCCGGTCTTCGTGACCGAGTCGATGGTCGGCCACAAGCTCGGTGAGTTCGCCCCGACGCGGACCTTCCGCGGCCACGAGAAGGACGACCGGAAGGCCCGCCGGCGCTGACCGGCGAGCCGTCGACACGAGAAGGCAGGACAGCAATGGAAGCCAAGGCGCAGGCGCGGTTCATCCGTGTCACGCCCATGAAGGCCCGGCGCGTCGTCGACCTCATCCGCGGGCAGAAGGCGACGGACGCCGTCGCCACGCTGCGGTTCGCGCCGCAGGCCGCGAGCGAGCCGGTCCGCAAGGTCGTCGAGAGCGCGATCGCGAACGCGCGCGTCAAGGCCGACCGGGCAGGGGAGGCGTTCGACGCCGGCTCGCTGATCGTCAGCGAGGCGTTCGTCGACGAGGGGCCGACGCTCAAGCGGTTCCGGCCGCGGGCCCAGGGCCGCGCGTCCCGGATCCTCAAGCGCACGAGCCACATCACCGTGGTCGTCGCCCCGGCGCCGACCAAGGCCGCCGTCGCCGGCGGCCCCGCCACGACCAAGAAGGGGAGGACCCGCTAGTGGGACAGAAGGTCAACCCGCACGGGTACCGCCTCGGGATCACGACCGACCACCGGTCGCGCTGGTTCGCCGACAGCACCAAGCCCGGGCAGCGCTACCGCGACTACATCCGCGAGGACGTGCAGATCCGCAAGCTCATGGCCACCGGCCTCGAGCGTGCGGGCATCGCCAAGGTCGAGATCGAGCGCACCCGCGACCGCGTCCGCGTGGACATCCACACGGCGCGTCCGGGCATCGTCATCGGTCGTCGTGGCGCCGAGGCCGACCGCATCCGCGGCGAGCTCGAGAAGCTCACGGGCAAGCAGGTCCAGCTGAACATCCTCGAGGTCAAGAACGCCGAGCTCGAGGCGCAGCTGGTCGCCCAGGGCATCGCCGAGCAGCTGGCGAGCCGCGTGTCGTTCCGTCGCGCCATGCGCAAGGGCATGCAGTCCGCCCAGCGCGCCGGCGCCAAGGGCGTCCGGGTCCAGTGCTCGGGCCGCCTCGGCGGCGCGGAGATGAGCCGGTCGGAGTTCTACCGCGAAGGCCGGGTGCCGCTGCACACGCTCCGCGCGAACATCGACTTCGGCACGTTCGAGGCCCGCACGACGTTCGGCCAGATCGGCGTCAAGGTGTGGATCTACAAGGGCGACATGACGGAGAAGGAGTTCGCCCGCGAGCAGGCCACGCAGGCCCCCCGCGCCCCGCGCGGTCGCGGCGACCGTCCCGACCGTCCGGCCCGCGGCCCGCGTCGCGAGCGCACCGAGGCCCCGGCCGAGGCGACCGCTCCGGCCGCCGAGGCGGCTCCCGTCGAGAACACCAGCGGAACGGAGGCCTGACGATGCTGATCCCGCGCAGGCTGAAGCACCGCAAGCAGCACCACCCCGGGCGCTCCGGCGCCGCCACGGGTGGCACCCAGATCGCCTTCGGCGACTTCGGGATCCAGGCTCTCGAGCCCGCCTACGTCACGAACCGGCAGATCGAGGCGGCCCGTATCGCCATGACCCGCCACATCAAGCGTGGCGGCAAGGTCTGGATCAACATCTACCCGGACCGTCCCATCACGAAGAAGCCCGCCGAGACCCGCATGGGCTCCGGCAAGGGCTCGCCCGAGTGGTGGGTGGCCAACGTCAAGCCCGGCCGCGTCATGTTCGAGCTCGCCGGCGTCCCGGAGCCCCTGGCCCGCGAGGCCATGCGCCGTGCGATGCACAAGCTCCCGATGAAGTGCCGGTTCATCGTGCGTGAGGGGAGTGCCGTCTGATGGCCATCGGTTCGAAGGCTCTCCTGCCCGACCAGCTGGACGGGATGGACGACGACGCCCTGGCGGCGGAGCTCAAGAAGGCCAAGGAGGAGCTGTTCAACCTGCGGTTCCAGTCCGCGACCGGACAGCTCGAGAGCCACGGCCGACTGAAGGCCGTGCGTCGCGACATCGCGCGGATCTACACGATCCTGCGTGAGCGCGAGCTCGGCATCCGCACCGCACCGACCCCGGCGGAGTGAAGGCAGAGATGAGCGAGACGATCACCACCGAGGCCCGGCCGTACCGCAAGACGCGGCGCGGCTACGTGGTCAGCGACAAGATGGACAAGACCGTCGTGGTCGAGGTCGAGGACCGGGTCAAGCACCCGCTCTACGGCAAGGTCATGCGGCGTACGAGCAAGGTCAAGGTGCACGACGAGGCAAACGCGGCCGGCGTCGGCGACCTGATCCTGATCATGGAGACCCGCCCGCTGTCGGCGACCAAGCGCTGGCGGCTCGTGGAGATCCTGGAGAAGGCGAAGTAGTCGTCCAGCCCGGCCGGGCGGCGCGCCGCCCCGACCGCCAGACCACCATCCGTTCGGCAAGGCTCGCCCGGCCTGAGGGCTGCCGCGAGAACCAGCACGACGACAGGAGTTCGAGGACATGATCCAGCAGGAGACGCGACTGAAGGTCGCCGACAACACGGGTGCGAAGCAGATCCTCTGCATCCGTGTGCTCGGCGGTTCCGGGCGTCGCTACGCCGGCATCGGCGACATCATCGTCGCCACCGTCAAGGACGCGATCCCCGGCGGGAACGTCAAGAAGGGCGACGTGGTCAAGGCCGTCGTCGTGCGCACGACCAAGGAGCGGCGTCGGCCGGACGGCTCGTACATCAAGTTCGACGAGAACGCGGCCGTCATCCTCAAGGGCGACAACGAGCCCCGCGGGACGCGCATCTTCGGCCCGGTGGGCCGCGAGCTGCGGGACAAGCGCTTCATGAAGATCATCTCGCTGGCCCCGGAGGTGCTGTGATGGCGAAGATCAAGAAGGGCGACCTCGTCGTCGTCATCGCGGGCCGGGACCGCGGCAAGCAGGGACGTGTCCTCGAGGTGCTGACCGAGAAGGACCGCGTCGTGGTCGAGGGCGTGCAGCGCATGACCAAGCACGTCAAGGCCGGCCGCACGAACCGCGGCACCCGTACCGGCGGCATCGAGACCGTCGAGGCCCCCATCCACGTCAGCAACGTGATGCTGGTCGACCCGGAGACCAAGAAGGGCACCCGGGTGGGCTACCGCACCGAGGAGATCGAGCGCGACGGGCGCACCCGGACCGTCCGGGTCCGCGTGGCCAAGCGTTCCGGTAAGGACATCGCATGAGTGACACGACGGTCGCCCCGCGCACCGCGCCGCGGCTGAAGGCTCGCTACCAGGCGGAGATCCTCCCCGCGCTGCGCGAGGAGTTCGGCTTCACGAACGTCAACCAGGTCCCGAGGCTGGTCAAGGTCGTCGTGAACATGGGCGTCGGCGAGGCCGCGCGCGACTCGAAGCTCATCGAGGGCGCCGTCCGCGACCTGACGACCATCACCGGCCAGAAGCCGCAGGTCACCAAGGCCCGCAAGTCCATCGCGCAGTTCAAGCTGCGTGAGGGCATGCCGATCGGCGCGCACACCACGCTGCGCGGCGACCGCATGTGGGAGTTCGTGGACCGGCTGATCACGCTGGCGCTGCCCCGGATCCGCGACTTCCGCGGCCTGTCGGCCCAGCAGTTCGACGGCCAGGGCAACTACACGTTCGGCCTCACCGAGCAGGTGATGTTCCACGAGATCGACCCCGACCGGATCGACCGGGTGCGCGGCATGGACATCACCCTCGTGACGACGGCCTCCACCGACGACGAGGGCCGTTCGCTGCTCCGCCGTCTCGGCTTCCCCTTCAAGGAGGACTGACATGGCGAAGACCGCCCTGATCAACAAGGCGGCGCGGAAGCAGAAGTTCGCCGTCCGTGCCTACAGCCGGTGCCAGAAGTGCGGCCGTCCGCGCGCCGTGTACCGGAAGTTCGGCCTCTGCCGCATCTGCGTGCGCGAGATGGCGCACCGCGGCGAGCTCCCCGGCGTCACCAAGAGCAGCTGGTAACCACTACGCCGCCGGTCCCGAGAGGGATACCACGGCGAGGAAGGGCACAAGCCCGATGACGATGACCGACCCGATCGCGGACATGCTCACGCGACTGCGGAACGCCAACTCGGCGTACCACGACTCCGTGACCATGCCGTACTCCAAGCTCAAGGCCAACATCGCGGAGATCCTCAAGTCCGAGGGTTATATCGCGAGCTGGACCGTCGAGGACGCCCCGGTGGGCAAGAACCTCACGATCCAGCTGAAGTTCGGCCCCAACCGCGAGCGTTCGCTCGCCGGTGTCCGCCGCGTGTCCAAGCCGGGCCTGCGTGTGTACGCCAAGTCCACCAACCTGCCGCGCGTGCTGGGCGGCCTCGGCGTGGCGATCCTGTCCACGTCGTCCGGCCTCCTGACCGACAAGCAGGCAGCCTCCAAGGGTGTGGGCGGGGAAGTCCTCGCCTACGTCTGGTAGCCGAGAGAGGGAGAGGAGCAGCCATGTCTCGCATCGGCAAGGTCCCCGTCCCGGTCCCGGCCGGGGTGGACGTCAGCATCGACGGCGCGCAGGTGACCGTCAAGGGCCCGAAGGGGACGCTCGAGCACGTCGTGCCGGCGCCCATCCAGGTCGCCCGTGACGACAGCGGCGCGATCGTCGTGACCCGGCCCGACGACGAGCGCCTGTCGCGCTCGCTGCACGGGCTCACCCGCACGCTCATCGCGAACCTCGTGACCGGCGTGACCGAGGGCTACACCAAGCGCCTCGAGATCGTGGGCACGGGCTACCGCGTCGTCGCCAAGGGCGATGACCTGGAGTTCGCGCTCGGCTTCAGCCACCCGGTCGTCGTGACGCCGCCGGCGGGCATCACCTTCGAGGTGACGTCCCCGACGAAGTTCGCGGTCAGCGGCATCGACAAGCAGCAGGTGGGCGAGGTCGCCGCGAACATCCGCAAGATCCGCAAGCCCGAGCCGTACAAGGGCAAGGGCGTGCGGTACGCGGGCGAGGTCGTCCGTCGTAAGGCCGGAAAGGCTGGTAAGTGACGATGGCTATCACGATCAAGGGCAAGGGCAAGGCCATCTCGCGTGCCCGCCGTCACCTGCGCCTGCGCAAGAAGGTCGTCGGCACCGCCGCGCGGCCCCGCCTGGTGGTCACCCGTTCCACCCGGCACATGGTCGCCCAGGTGGTGGACGACGCCGTCGGCCGCACCCTGGTCTCGGCGTCCACCCTCGAGGCCGACCTGCGCGCCTTCGACGGCGACAAGACCGCCAAGGCACGTCGCGTCGGCGAGCTGGTGGCCGAGCGCGCGAAGGCCGCCGGCATCGAGGCCGTCGTGTTCGACCGTGGTGGCAACAAGTACCACGGCCGGGTCGCGGCGGTCGCCGAGGGCGCCCGCGAAGGCGGGCTGGCCCTGTGACCGCCCACGTCATCACCGTACGGAAGCAGAGGAAGCACTGATGGCTGCACCGCAGCGCAGCAACACCGGAGCCCAGGGCGCCGGCGGGGGCGACCGGCGCGAGCGTGGCGACCGCCGGGACAACCGCCGGGGCGGCCCCGAGCAGGCCGAGAAGAGCGCCTTCCTCGAGCGCGTGGTTGCGATCAACCGCGTCTCGAAGGTCGTCAAGGGCGGTCGCCGCTTCAGCTTCACCGCGCTCGTCGTGGTGGGTGACGGCGACGGCACCGTCGGCGTCGGCTACGGCAAGGCCAAGGAGGTGCCCGCCGCGATCGCGAAGGGCGTGGAGGAGGCCAAGAAGAGCTTCTTCCGCGTGCCCCGCGTCCAGGGCACCATCCCGCACCCCGTCCAGGGTGAGGCCGCCGCGGGCGTCGTCTTCCTGCGGCCCGCGTCCCCCGGTACCGGTGTCATCGCCGGTGGTCCGGTCCGCGCGGTCCTGGAGTGCGCCGGCGTCCACGACATCCTGTCCAAGTCGATGGGCTCGTCGAACGCGATCAACATCGTGCACGCCACGGTGGCGGCCCTGCGCGGGCTCGAGGAGCCCGAGTCGGTCGCCGCGCGCCGCGGTCTGTCCGTCGAGCACGTGGCCCCCGCCGCGCTGCTGCGTGCGCGTGAGGCCGGCGTGGCCGCGAAGGCAGGTGCGTGATGCCCCGTCTCAAGGTGACCCAGACCCGGTCCGTCATCGGCGGCAAGCAGAACCAGCGCGACACGCTGCGGAGCCTCGGCCTCAAGCGCATCGGCGACATCGTCGTCAAGGAGGACCGACCCGAGATCCGCGGCATGGTCGCCACGGTGGCGCACCTCGTCACCGTCGAGGAGGTCGAGTGACCATGGCAGAGAACAAGAAGGACGCACCCGCGGACGCGGAGGCGACCGAGAAGAAGCCGGCGCGCAAGCCCGCCGCCAAGGCCGAGACGGCTGCTGCCGAGAAGCCGGCCAAGGCGACGAAGGCCGCGAAGGCCGACGCCCCCGAGGCGAAGGCTGCCGCCGAGAAGCCGGCGAAGGCCGCCAAGGCCGACGCGCCCAAGGCTGCCGAGAAGCCCGCCGCCAAGGCCCCCAAGGCCGCGGCGAAGGCCGCACCCAAGGCTGAGGCCAAGGCCGCGGCCGAGGGCCTCGGCGGCACCCTGCGGGTGCACCACCTGCGTCCGGCCCCGGGCGCCCACACGGCGAAGACCCGCGTGGGTCGCGGTGAGGGCTCCAAGGGCAAGACGGCGGGTCGCGGCACCAAGGGCACGAAGGCGCGCTACCAGGTTCCGGAGCGGCGCGAGGGCGGCGGC
>JAEZZV010000299.1 GCA_023418375.1 Actinomycetes bacterium
CGGCCGCCCTGCGCACCGAGGCCGACCAGTACGCCGCCCTCCAGCGCGCGACCGCCGACCGCGAGGCGGCCGAGCTGCGCACCGCCGTCACCGACGAGGTGGCCGCCCTGCGCGCCCAGGTCGCCCAGGAGATCGCCGAGCAGCGGGCCGACGCGGAGCAGTACGCGACGAGCCTGCGCGCGGCGGCGGACCGGGAGACGGCCGAGCTGCGCGAGACCACGGACCGCGAGACGGTGCACCTGCGTCAGACGACCGAGCGCGAGACGGCCGAGCTGCGCGAGACCACCGAGCGCGGGGCGGCGGAGCTGCGTGCGACGGCCGAGCGCGAGACCAACGAGCTGCGGGACCGCACGCGGCTGGACATCGAGCGCCTCATCACCGAGGCCCGGCGGCGCGCGAACGAGCTGGCGACGGAGGCGAAGACCGAGGCCGACCGCCTGGTCGAGCAGGCGCGTCGCTCCCTGGCCGACGCCGAGGTCGAGATCGCCCAGCGGCGCGAGGCGGCGGAGCGCGCCGACGCCGACCGGCACGACCAGGCCCGGCAGGAGACCGAGCGCATGGTCGCCGAGGCCGAGGCGCACGCCGCGGAGGCGGAGCAGCGGGTGGCCAACGCCCTCGAGCAGGCCGACCGCGTGCGCCAGGACGCCGAGGCGCACGCCAAGGAGCTCATGTCCAACGCCCGCCGCAACGCGGACCGCGTCGTCGCCGAGGCGCGCGAGCACGCGGAGAAGACGCTGTCCGAGGCGATGACGGAGGCCGAGCGCGAGCGCACCACGGCCCAGCGCCAGGTGGAGGACCTCAACCGCCAGCGCGAGGCCATCACGGTCTACCTCGACGAGCTGCGGAGCCTGCTCACCCACGACCCGCTGCCCTCGCGCGACACGCTCCAGCGGGCGCAGGACGCCGAGGCTCGCTTCGCCGCGGCGGCCAGCGCCGCCTCGCAGCAGGCCGTGGACGACGCGCGGGCCGACCTGGAGGCCGAGCTCGACGAGGAGCCCGAGCCCGACGAGGAGCCGGTGGTCGAGACCGAGGCTGCCGCCGAGGTCGCGGCGGAGCCCACCGACGACGCTCCCGCCGCGCCGGAGGCGGAGCCGACCGGTGGCGCGGACGCGGGCGCGACCGCCGACGCGGACGCCACAGGTGCGGACGTCGGCGACGAGGCGAAGGCGGGCCAGCCCGACCGTGCGTGAGGACGACGCGTCGGGCCAGGACTGGCGCGACGGACGCCGTGAGGCCGCCGAGGCGCACGCCCGGGAGCTCGAGCGGCGCCGCCAGGCGGAGTCGGCCCAGGCCCGGGCGATGATCGCGGAGTTCGTCGCGGAGGCGAACCGGCGCGGCGTCGCCCCGGTCCCCCTCTACGCGCGCAGTTACGACGGCCGGCTGCGCTTCCGGACCGGGCTGCAGGGGTGGTACCTGCGGCGCAACGAGTCGGTCGCCGTCGGGACGGACGGGGAGTTCTACGTGCTCTCGGTCGCCGGCAGGCTCACGTCGTTGCTCACGGGCGCCCGGCCCGAGCCCGGGGACCCGCCGCTGATCCTCGGCAAGGGAGCGCGCGACGGCGAGTCGCTCGACCTGTCCGACGCGCTCCGTATCGCCCTCGGGGACGCCCCGCGCCGCTGACCGCGTGTCGGACGCGCGGCGGGCCGTGCGTCAGTCGCCCGTCGACTCCGCGCGGCGCAGGAGCCGGCTGAGCCCGGAGGCGACGGGCTGCGGGCTCTCGATGCTGGTCATGTGACCGGCCCGGGGCACGATGACGAGGTCGCTGTCGGCGAGCTTGTACGACATGCCGCGCGCGACGTCGACCGGCGCCAGCTCGTCCTCCTCACCGACCACCACCAGCGAGGGTCCGGCGTACCCGGGCAGCAGCCCGGTGCGGTCCGGGCGCGCGGCCATGGCCTCCTGAGCCCAGGCGACGGCGGACGGGCCCTGGTCCCCGATCCACGCGAAGACGCGCTCGACCAGATCCGGCCGCGCCACGCGGTTCGTGGCCCCCAGCACCGACGTCCGCATGCCGTACACAGCCTCGACGCGCTGCTCGGCGCGCACGCGCCGGGCGACCTCGAGGCGTCGCTCGCGTGCCGCGTCGTCGTCCGCCGCGGCCTTGGTGTCGAGCAGGCCGAGGCCCGCGACCAGGTCGGGGTGCCGCTCGAGCATCGACAGGGCGACGTAGCCGCCCATCGACAGCCCCGCGACCACCGCCCGCTCGACGCCCGCGGCGCGCAGGGTGGCGGCCACGCCGTCGCCCATGACGTCGATCGACGCCACGGCGGGGTCCGCGCCCAGGGCGGCCGCGACGTCGGGGCCCGACGGGGACGTGCCGAAGCCCGGCAGGTCGGGAGCGAGCACCGTCCGCTCTCCGGGGAGCAGGTCCGTGACGTCCCACCACATCCGGTGGTCCACCGGGAAGGCGTGCAGCAGCACGAGCGGCAGCTGCCCGGGCACCCCCCGCCGCAGCGTGTGCAGCGCCAGCATGCCGTCCCTGGTCATCGCTCCCCCTCCGTCCGGACGCCCGGGTGGACGTCTCCCGTGTGGTCCTGCTCGTCGTCGTCGGGCACGTCGGTGGCGGCCTCGGCCGACGCCTCACCCGACCAGGTCGCGGGCAGCGGCCCGTGGCCGGGCAGCACGTGCGCGACGATCTCGTCGAGCACACGGCGCACCGCCGCCTCCCCGACCCACAGGTGCTTGGCGCCGTCGACGCCGATCACCTCGGCCTGGCTCACGGCGGCGAAGCGACGCCGTGCCTCGTCGGGCCGCAGGTAGTCGTCGAGCTCGGGGACGAGGACCACGAGCGGGCGCCCGAACGCGTCCCAGGCGGCCAGGTGCTCGTCGGTGGCCCGGTGCAGCGGCGGCGACAGGAGGATGGCTCCCTCGACGGCCGGGTCCGCGCCGTGCATGAGCGCGAGCTCGGTGCCGAACGACCAGCCCACGAGCCAGCGCCGCGGGAGGTCGCTGAACTCGGCGTACTCGATGGCCGCGTGGACGTCGAACCGTTCGGCGTCGCCGCCGTCGAAGGCGCCCTCGCTGCGGCCCCGCGCGCTCGACGTCCCACGGGTGTTGAACCGCAGCACGGCGAGATCGGCGAGCGCAGGCAGCCGCCAGGCCGCCTTGCGCAGCACGTGGCTGTCCATGAAGCCGCCGTGCGTCGGCAGGGGGTGCAGCGTGACGAGCGTCGCGGCCGGGGGTCGGTCGACCGGCACGGCCAGCTCGCCGACGAGGGTCAGGCCGTCGGCGGTGTGCAGCTCGATGTCCTGGCGGCGCGCGGGCAGGACCGTGAGCGCGCGGATCTCGGTCGGCTCCATCGAGCCGAGCCTACCGAGCGCGGACCGCGGGCTCGTCCAGGGTCCGCGGTCCGGCGAGCAGGCGCTCGAGCACGGCGGCCACGCCGTCGTCCTCGTTCGACGGGCACACCTCGTCGGCCGCGGCGAGCACCGTCGGGTGCGCGTTGGCGACCGCGACGCCGCGGCCCGCCCAGGCGAGCATCGGCAGGTCGTTGGGCATGTCGCCGAACGCCCAGACGTCGTCGGCGACGATGCCGCGCTCGGCCGCCCACCGTTCCAGGGCGGCCGCCTTCGAGACGGCCGGGTGGTGCACCTCGGCCAGGCCGGCGGCGCCCGAGTGCAGCACCACGGCCCGACCCGCCAGGACGCGGTCGACGACGGCGACGAGGTCGTCGTCGGGCGTCGCCGGGCTCCTCACCAGGAGCTTGACCGTCGCCCCGTCGAGGGTGTCCTCGATCAGGTCGGCACGGACGACGTCGCCGGGCACCGGGTGGTGCCCGCGGTACGTCCTCTCGGTGGCGAAACCCGCCGGCCGCTCGGCCGCGAGGGCGACGTCGGGCAGGGCGGCCCGCAGGTCAGCCACCAGGTCCCGGACGAGGTCGTCCGCCATGGCCAGGTGCTCAAGCACGCGAGCGTGGGCGACGTCGTACACGACGGCGCCATTGACGCAGATGACGACGCCGTGGTCGGGCACGAACGTGAGGTGGTCGACCCAGCGCGGCGGGCGCGCGGTCACCAGCACGAGCTCGATGCCGGCGGCGGTCAGGTCCATGAGCGCGCGTGCGGTGCGGTCCGAGACGGTGCCGTCGTCGCGCAGGAGCGTGCCGTCCAGGTCGGAGGCGACGAGGCGCGGCGCGGCAGGCGGGCGCGGCACCGGCGCTGCCCGCGTCCCGGCGGTGTCTGGGACTCGGGTCACCGGCGCCGTCCTCGCGCCCGCCAGCAGGCGGTGTGCCAGTGCCGCCGCTCGGCGACGGCGGCGTCGTCCCCCAGGACGTGGTCGGCCCGCCAGGCGACGACGTGCGCGGTGCCGGGCGCGATCTCCTGCCGGCAGCCGGGGCACACGTAGGCCTTGGTCGCCGCCGCGCCGCTCAGGGATCGGACCACCCAGTCGCCGTCGGGCCCTGCCTCCCGGCGGCTCCCGGCCCGCGCGCGCGTCTCGTCGAGCTCCGGGTGCGGGCTCGACCAGGGGCGCTTGCCCGAGCGTCGGCTGGACGGCATGGCGACATTGTCCCCGGTGGGGCGGTCGACCGACGGGAACTCAGGCCGGCGGCGCCCAGTCGGCCCCCGGCAGGGTGCCCTGGGTGACGAGGTCCCGGTAGAAGTACGCGGAGTCCTTCCAGGTGCGCTCGAGCGTGTCGTAGTCGACCCGGATGACTCCGAAGCGGCGGCTGAACCCGTAGGCCCACTCGAAGTTGTCCAGCAGCGACCACACGAAGTACCCGCGGACGTCGGCCCCGGCGTCCATGGCCTGGCCGACCGCCTCGACGTGCCGCCGCAGGTAGTCGACGCGGCGCTCGTCGTGGACGCGCCCGTCGGGGGCCACCTCGTCGTCGAAGGCGGCGCCGTTCTCCGTGATCATCATCGGCAGCCCGGGGTAGCGCTCGTGGATGCCGACCAGCATCTCGACCATGCCGCTCGGGTCGATGTTCCAGCCCATCGCGGTGTACGGGCCGGGCTGCGGCAGGAACTCGACGGCGTCGGCGCCCACCCATGCGCTGTGCGCGGACGCGCCGTGGCCGTCTGCGCTGGCCTTCTGGTGGTCGGCGACGTACCGGCGCACGCGCTGCGTCGAGTAGTAGTTCAGGCCGAGGACGTCGAGCCCCGTGTGGGTGATCGCCAGGTCGCCGTCGCGCACGAACGCCCAGTCCGTGACGTGCGCGGTGTCCTCGATGACGTCCTGCGGGTACCGGCCGTCGAGGACCGGCTCGAGGAACACCCGGTTCGCGAGGCCGTCGATCTGCCGGACGGCGTCGCGGTCCTCGGGGCTCGTCGGGTCGTCGGGGCGGACGACGTGCAGGTTCAGGGTGAGCGAGAGCGTCCCGGCGTCGCCGAGGGCCTCGCGCACCGCCCGCCCGCCGAGGCCGTGGGCGAGGTTGAGGTGGTGCACCGCGGCCAGCGCGGACGCCGGCTCCGTGCGCCCGGGCGCGTGCACGCCGGACGCGTAGCCGAGGTAGGCCGAGCACCAGGGCTCGTTGAAGGTGGTCCAGACCTTCACGCGGTCGCGGTAGGTGTCGACGACCTTCGCCGCATAGTCGGCGAACCGCAACGCCGTGTCGCGCACCGGCCAGCCGCCGGCGTCCTCGAGGGCCTGCGGCAGGTCCCAGTGGTACATCGTGGCCACCGGGTCGATACCGGCCGCGAGGAGGTCGTCGACGAGCCTGTCGTAGAAGTCCAGACCGGCCGCGTTGAAAGCGCCCGAGCCCGTGGGCTGGATCCGCGGCCAGGCGAGCGAGAACCGGTACGCGTGGAGGCCCAGGTCGACCATGTGCTTCAGGTCCTCGGCGGTGCGGTGGTAGTGGTCGCACGCGACGGCGCCGGTGTCGCCGGCGTGGACCTTGCCCGGCGTGGCGGCGTAGGTGTCCCAGATGGACGGCGAACGGCCGTCCTCGGTCGCCGCGCCCTCGATCTGGTACGACGCCGTCGCGGCGCCCCACACGAAGTCCGGCCGGAAGGTGCGCGCAGCGTCGGGTGTGGTCGTCATGGCCCCATCCTGACGCGGTCGAACCGTTTCGGCTCGACCGGTCCAGCAGGCGGGAACCCGCGCCCGGCAGGCGGTCAGAACAGGCGGCTGGTGGCGTCGTCCACGCCGCGCATCGCGTCGTAGTCGAGCACGAGGCAGGCGATACCGCGGTCGCGCGCAAGCACGCGCGCCTGGGGCTTGATCTCCTGGGCCGCGAAGACGCCACGCACCGGCGCCAGGTGCGGGTCCCGGTTCAGCAGCTCGAGGTACCGCGTCAGCTGCTCGACGCCGTCGATGTCACCGCGACGCTTGATCTCGACGGCGACGGCGCCGCCCGCCGGGTCCTTGGCGAGGATGTCCACCGGCCCGATGGCCGTCGGGTACTCGCGCCGCACGAGCACGTGGCCGGGCCCCAGGAGGTGGATCTGCTCGGCCAGGAGCTTCTGCAGGTGCGCCTCGACGCCGTCCTTGACCAGTCCGGGGTCCACGCCGAGCTCGTGCGCGGAGTCGTGCAGCACCTCGTGCAGCTCGATCTCCAGCCGGTCGTCCGACTTCGCGTGCTGCACGTGCCACACCTCGACCACGCCGCGCCCCGCAGCCTCGTCGTCGGGCGCCGCCACCGCGAGCGAGCACGGCGGGCTCATCCAGTTCAGCGGCTTGTAGGAGCCGCCGTCGGAGTGCAGCAGGACGCTGCCGTCGGCCTTGACCACGAGGAGCCGGGTCGCGAGCGGAAGCTCCGCGGTCAGCCGACCCGTGTACCGGGCGGCGCACCGCGCCACGACCAACCGCACTAGATCACTCCCCTGATGGGCCGGGGCCCGGACTCGAGCCACGACACCAGGCCGGCGTACGCGGGCGCCGACACCATGATCTGGAACCTCTCCTCGCCGTGGCGGCAGTGCACCAGCAGCAGCGGCCGCCCGGCCTCGTCCAGCTGCCCGAGGGGCGTCCGTTCGACGAGCTCCAGCTCGTTGCGGGACCACGAACGGGCCGGCTTCGGCGCGAGCGAGAGCGTCCGCCACCACAGCAGCCGCTCACGCGTGTACTGCGCGATCCCCGGCTGCCAAATCCGCTTGATCTCCTCGCCCGTGTTGAGCTGGCAGGAGAACGACGCCACCCGGCGCGACAGCGTGCGTTGGCGCGACACGTACAGCCCGACGAACCCGCCGATCACGAGCAGGACGGCGCCCAGTCCGAGCAGCGTCGCCAGTGCCTCCACGCGCGGCGAGCCTCAGCGAGCGCTTCCGCGGCCGGACCCGGCCCCGGCGTCGGTCGCCGCGTGCACGACCACCATGACCTTGTCGTCGTCGACCGAGAGGAAGCCCTCGTCCACCCCGACGGACGTCAGCGAGCCGTCCGCCGCCGTGATGCGCACGACGCCGGCCCGCAGGACCGCCAGGACGGGCGTGTGCCCCGGCAGGATGCCGATGTCGCCGTTGGCTGCCGGCGCGCTGACCATCCGCGCGTCGCCGCGCCAGACGCGGCGGTCCGCCGCGACGACGTCAACCTCGAGGTGCGCCACGGATCAGCCCAGTTCCTTGGTGATGCGGGCGTGCGCGCGCTCCAGGTCCTCGAGGCCACCGATGTTGAAGAACGCCTGCTCGGGGACGTGGTCGAACTCGCCGTCGCAGATCTTGCTGAACGCCTCGATGGTCTCCGACAGCGGGACCGTCGAGCCCTCGACGCCGGTGAACGCGGTCGCCATGTAGGTGTTCTGCGAGAGGAACTGCTGGATGCGGCGCGCGCGGTTGACGACGATCTTGTCCTCCTCGGACAGCTCGTCGACACCCATGATCGCGATGATGTCCTGCAGCTCCTTGTTGCGCTGGAGGATCGACTTCACGCGGGTCGCGGTCTCGTAGTGGTCCCGGCCGACGTAGCGCGGGTCGAGGATCCGCGACGTCGAGGCCAGCGGGTCGACCGCGGGGTACAGACCGCGGGCCGCAAGGTCACGCGTGAGCTCGGTCGTCGCGTCGAGGTGCGCGAACGTCGTCGCCGGGGCGGGGTCGGTGTAGTCGTCGGCGGGCACGTAGATCGCCTGCAGCGAGGTGATCGAGTGGCCGCGCGTGGACGTGATGCGCTCCTGGAGCTGGCCCATCTCGTCGGCGAGGTTCGGCTGGTAGCCGACGGCGGACGGCATCCGGCCGAGCAGCGTCGACACCTCCGAGCCCGCCTGCGTGAACCGGAAGATGTTGTCGATGAACAGGAGCACGTCCTGCTTCTGCACGTCGCGGAAGTACTCCGCCATCGTCAGCGCGGACAGGGCGACGCGCAGACGCGTCCCCGGCGGCTCGTCCATCTGGCCGAAGACGAGCGCCGTCTGCTTGATGACGCCCGACTCCTCCATCTCGGCGATGAGGTCGTTGCCCTCACGCGTGCGCTCCCCCACGCCGGCGAACACCGACACGCCGTTGTGGTTGGTCGCGACGCGGTAGATCATCTCCTGGATCAGCACCGTCTTGCCGACGCCGGCACCACCGAACAGGCCGATCTTGCCGCCCTGGACGTACGGGGTGAGCAGGTCGATGACCTTGATGCCGGTCTCGAACATCTGCGTCTTCGACTCGAGCTGGTCGAAGGCCGGGGGCTTGCGGTGGATCGGCCAGCGCTCGGTCACCTCGAGCGTCTCGTCGGCCTTGAGGTTGAGCACCTCACCCGTGACGTTGAACACGTGGCCCTTGGTGACGTCGCCCACGGGCACGCTGATCGCCGCGCCGGTGTCGCGCACGACCGCACCTCGGACCAGGCCGTCGGTCGGCTTCAGCGCGATCGCGCGCACCATCGAGTCGCCCAGGTGCTGGGCGACCTCGAGGGTCATCGTGAAGACCGACTCGCCCTCGCCCTGCGCGGACAGGTCGATGTCGACGTGGAGCGCGTTGTAGATCTCGGGCAGCGCGTCCGCGGGGAACTCGACGTCGACCACGGGGCCGATCACCCGGGCGACGCGACCCGTCGCGGGACCCGTGTGCCGGGAGGCGGTCTCGCTGGTGGTGGCAGTCATGAATCCTCGCTTCGTTCGTCCGGGTGCGGTCAGGAGGCCAGTGCGTCGGCGCCGGAGACGATCTCGCTGATCTCCTGCGTGATCTCGGCCTGGCGGGCCTGGTTCGCCAGTCGGGTGAAGTTCCTGATCAGGTCCTCGGCGTTCTGCGTCGCCGTGTGCATCGCCTGCTGGCGGGCCGCGAGCTCGGAGGCCGCCGCCTGCAGCAGGAAGGAGTGGATCCGGCTGCGCACGTACTGCGGCAGCAGGGCGTCGAGCACCACCTCGGGGGACGGCTCGAACTCGTACAGCGGCACCGGCTCGGCGTGCTGGTCCTCGCCCGCCGGGGCGTCGACGACCTCGAGCGGCAGCATCCGGATGACCCGCGGGGTCTGCGTGACCATGTTCACGAAGTGCGTGTACACGACGTGCAGCTGGCCGACTCCGCCGGCCGACGGATCGGTGAGGAACGCGTCGAGCAGCGTCGCCGCGATCTCCCCGGCGACGTCCGCCGTCGGGGCGTCGGAGAACCCGGTCCAGGAGCCCGCGAGCTCGCGGCGGCGGAAGGTGTAGTAGGACACCGCACGCCGGCCGGTCACGTAGAGCTGGACCTCCTGGCCCTGCTCGGTGAGCTCCCGGATGAGCCGCTCGCCCTCGCGCAGCACCGACGCCGAGTAGGCGCCGGCCATGCCGCGGTCGGCGGTGATGAGCAGGACGGCGGTCCGGTTCGTCTCCGGCCGCTCACGCGTGAGCGGGTGGTCGATGTCCGCGTGCCCGGCGACCGCCGAGACGGCCCGCGTGATCGCGCGCGAGTACGGCCCGGCCGCCTCGACGCTCTCCCGGGCACGCGCGATCCGCGACGCGGCCATGAGCTCCATGGCACGGAAGATCTTCTTCAGCGCCTGCGTCGACTTGATGCGCTGTCGGTAGTACCGCTGCTTGCCCGCCACGCGTCAGCCCCGGCTCCGCTTGACGATCTGCTCCTGCTGCTGGTCGGCAGCCGGGGCGGTCTCGTCGATCGCGGCGGGCTCCGGCTCGGCATCGGTGCCGGCGAGGAACGCCGTCGTGAACTCGTCGACCGCGGCCTCGAGCGCGGCCTCGGTCTCCTCGCTCAGCTGTCCGGTCGACGCGATCGTCGTCAGGACGTCCGTCTTGCGACGCAGGTGCTCGAGCATCTCCTGCTCGAACCGCCGGACCTCACCGAGCGCGACCTTGTCGAGCTTGCCGTGCGTGCCGGCCCAGATCGACGCCACCTGGTCCTCGACCGGGTACGGCGAGTACTGCGGCTGCTTGAGCAGCTCCATGAGGCGCGCCCCCCGGACCAGCTGCTGGCGCGACGCCGCGTCGAGGTCGGAGGCGAACATCGCGAACGCCTCGAGCGACCGGTACTGCGCCAGCTCCAGCTTCAGCGTGCCGGAGACCTTCCGCATCGACTTGACCTGCGCGGCGCCGCCGACGCGGGAGACCGAGATACCGACGTCGACCGCGGGCCGCTGGTCCGCGTTGAAGAGGTCGGACTGCAGGAAGATCTGGCCGTCGGTGATGGAGATGACGTTGGTCGGGATGTAGGCCGACACGTCGTTGGCCTTGGTCTCGATCATCGGCAGGCCTGTCATCGAGCCGCCACCGAGGGCGTCGCTGAGCTTCGCGCAACGCTCGAGCAGGCGGCTGTGCAGGTAGAAGACGTCGCCCGGGTAGGCTTCGCGCCCCGGCGGGCGGCGCAGGAGGAGCGAGACCGCGCGGTAGGCCTCGGCCTGCTTGGACAGGTCGTCGAACACGATCAGCACGTGCTTGCCGTCGTACATCCAGTGCTGGCCGATGGCCGAGCCGGTGTACGGGGCGAGGTACTTGTAGCCGGCCGGGTCGGACGCGGGCGAGGCGACGATCGTCGTGTACTCGAGCGCGCCGGCCTCCTCGAGCGCGGCGCGGACGGCCGCGATCGTCGAGCCCTTCTGGCCGATGGCGACGTAGATGCAGCGGACCTGCTTGGTCGGGTCGCCCGAGTCCCAGTTGGCCTTCTGGTTGATGATCGTGTCGATCGCGATCGCGGTCTTGCCGGTCTGGCGGTCGCCGATGATGAGCTGCCGCTGGCCGCGACCGATCGGGATCATCGAGTCGATGGCCTTGATGCCGGTCTGCAGGGGCTCGCCGACGCTCTGCCGGGCCATGACGCCAGGGGCCTGGAGCTCGAGCGCGCGCCGGGCCTCCGTCGCGACCTCGCCGAGGCCGTCGATGGGGTTGCCGAGCGGGTCGACGACCCGGCCCAGATAGCCGTCGCCGACGGCGACCGAGAGGACCTCGCCCGTCCGCCGGACGACCTGCCCCTCCTCGATGCCCGCGAACTCACCGAGCACGACGACGCCGATCTCGCGGACGTCGAGGTTGAGCGCAAGGCCCAGGGTGCCGTCCTCGAACTCCAGGAGCTCGTTCGCCATGGCGCCGGGCAGGCCCTCGACCTGCGCGATGCCGTCGGCAGCGAGGGTGACCCGGCCGACCTCCTCGCGGACCGCACCCGACGGGGTGTACGACTCCACGAAGCTGTCCAGCGCAGCCCGGATCTCCTCGGGCTTGATCGTCAGCTCAGCCATCCTGCTCTCTCCTGTCAGAAACGGCGCCGTCGGCGTCGTCACGTCCTGTGCTCGGACCGGGGCCGGTGACCGGGGCCCGGTTCGTTCCTGGCCTCAGCCGGCCAGCCTGCGTCGTACCTCGTCCAACCGCGACAGCACGGTCGCGTCCACGATCTCGTCGCCCACGGCGACGCGCATGCCACCGACCACCTCGGGGTCGACGGCCACGTTCACCTGGACGGGGCGCCCGTACGCGCCGGTCAGCAGCGCGGCGAGCCGCTCGAGCTGCGCCGGGGTGGGCCGGACTGCAGCCGTCACGGTGGCGAGCAGGCGCTCGCGCCGGTGCGCGGCGAGCCGGCCCAGCTGGGTCAGCGTCGTCATCATCGTGCGCCCGCGGGGCGTGCGCGCGGCCCGGGTGACGAGCTGCAGCGTCACCGGGTGCGCCTGGCCGCCGAGCAGCCGCTCGACGACGGCCGCCCGGGCCTCGGGCGTGGCGAGCCGGTCGGTGAGCGCGTCCCGGACGCGGCGCTCGTGGGCGAGCACCCGCCCGAAGCGGAACATCTCCTCCTCGACCCGCTCGAGCGCGCCGTCGGCCTGGGCCGAGGCGAGCACCGTCTCCGCCGCCACCCGCTCGAGCGCCTCGATGAGGTCCTCGGGGACCGACCAGCGCCGACGAGCGGCGGCGGCCACCAGGTCGACGACCCGCGCGTCGGCCTTGCCGCCGAGCAGATCACCGACGAGCGCCGCCTTGTCGTCGCCGTCCCGGGAGGGGTCGCTGAGCGCACGCCGAAGGCCGCCGGAGCTGTCGAGCGCGTCCACGACGGCGAAGAGCTGGTCGCCGAGCCCCGCGGCCTGCGCTCCCGCGGCGGCCAGGACGGTCTCGAAACCGTCCTGCACCGCCTCGTACGACGCCTGGCTGACCCCGCGCATCAGAGGTTCCTGCCCCCCGTGCCGTTCGCGCCCTCGCCGGCCGCGACCGAGGCCTCGAGCTCGTCGAGGAAGCGGTCGATGACCCGCGACTGGCGCGCCTCGTCGGCGAGCGCCTCGCCGACGATCCGGGACGCGAGCTCCGTGGCCAGCGCGCCGACCTCGGCGCGCAGCGCCGTGGCGGCCTGCGCGCGCTCGGCCTCGATCTGCCGCTGGGCGTTGCTCACCATGCGCTCGGCGTCGGCCGTCGCCTTGGCACGCAGCTCCGCCACGATCTGCCCGCCCTCGGCGCGCGCCTCCTCGCGGATGCGGGCCGCCTCGGCACGCGCGCTCGAGAGCTGCTGGTGGTACTCCGCCAGCGCCTCGGCGGCCTCCTCCTGCGCGGACTCGGCCTTGGCGAGCCCTCCCTCGATCCGCGCGGTGCGCTCGTCGAGGATGCGCTGGAAGGTCGGCAGCACCTTGCGCAGGAAGAACCACGCGATGATGCCGAGGGCCACCGTCGAGCCGACGATGTCGTACAGCGGCGGGATGAAGAGCCCGATCCCCTCGGGGACCGCGCCCTCCTCCGCTGCCAGGACGATGGTGGACAGCATCAGAACATCAGGCCGGCAACCAGGCCGATGAGGCCCAGCGCCTCGACCAGCGCCATGCCGATGAACATGTTGATGCGGAGCGCGCCTGCGACCTCGGGCTGGCGGGCGGTGGCCTCCTGCGTCTTGCCGACGAGCATGCCGATGCCGATGCCGGGGCCGAGCGTGGCGAGGCCGTAGCCGATGGTGGCGATGTTGCCGACGATGGTCTCCACGTCAGGCCTTTCCTTTCGTCGTCGTCCCGGACGGGCGTCCGGAGCGGTGCTGTGCGGTCGTGCGACCCGAGCCCCAGCGGGCCCGGAAGATCAGTGGGCCTCCACGGAGAGGCTGATGTAGACGGCGGTGAGCAGGGTGAAGATGTACGCCTGCAGGGCCGCCACGAAGATCTCGAAGATCGTGAACGCGAAGGCCGCGCCGAAGGTCAGCACGCCGACGGCCTTGAGCGCGCCGCCCGCCTCGAGGAACAGCCAGCTCGTCATGGAGAAGAAGAGGACGAGCAGCAGGTGCCCGGCCAGCATGTTGGCCATGAGACGGATCGTCAGCGTGGCCGGCCGCAGCACGAAGGTCGAGACGAGCTCGATGGGCGCCAGGATGATGTACACCGGCCACGGCACGCCCGACGGGAACAGGCTCGTCCGCACGTAGCCGAACACACCGTGCGCGCGGATGCCCGCGACGACGAACGCGATCCAGGCCACGACGGCGAGGATCAGCGGGACGGTGACCACACTCGTCGAGGCGATGTTGAGGAGCGGGACGACGCCGGTGATGTTCATCGCGAGGATCGCGAAGAACAGCGTCGTGAGGAGCGGGACGTAGGGACGCGCGCGGCGCTCGCCGAGCACCTCCTCCGCGATGTTCACCCGGACGAAGTCGAGCGCCATCTCGGCCATGTTCTGGCCGCGCCCCGGCACGAGCGTCGCGCGCCGCGCCGCCGCCCAGAAGAGCAGCGAGACCACCAGCGCCGACAGCAGCCGCACCAGCGTGATGCGGTTGAACTCGAAGGGCGTGCCCTCGAAGGCGATGGCCGGCGGGAAGAACTCGGCGATCGAGGGGATGTGGGGCCCGCCCTCGTCACCCGAGGCGGCGAGCAGCGCGATCGTCGCAGCGGTGGACAGGGTGCACTCCCGAGGCTCGTGGACGGGGCGGTCGGTGCCCGGGCACGCCGCCGTACCAGTCGATGCTGGATCGTGGGAATTCTAGCCCATCCCGGGGGTCGCACCGCGCGTCCGACCGCGGGGCAACCTCACCAATCCGGCGCCATCCTGGGACCAAGGGCCTAGGCTGCCGGGGGGCGCGACCCGGGGTCGACGTGCGGCACCCGACCGGTCAGCGCGGCGCGCATCTGGATGGCCACGGCGGCCATGATGCCCACCACGACGGTCCCGGCGAAGACCGGCATGTCGACCGCCCCGGTCGCGCGCAGGCCGAGGATCGCCCCGATGAGCACGAGGGCGGCGAGGAGCCACGAGCCCACGGCCCCGCCGAGCGCGGCGGTCGGTGAGGACCGGGCGGTCGCGAGCATCGTCGCCGGGGTCAGCCCGGCCACCACTCCCCCGACGACGCCGCCGAGCAGGCCGCCCCACAGGCCGGGCAGGCCCGCGACGAGCCACCCGACCAGGCCGCCCACCACGAGGAGGACGGCCGTCAGCACGAGGACGCCGCGCACCGCGCGCCGGAACACCCGTCCCAGCTCCGCCTGCACGAGCTCGCTCGGGCCGGCCCCCGGCGTCGCCTGGTCACTCATACCCCGACCTCCACCTGTCGCGGCAGCGGACCGCCGTCACCGTCACCGTCACCGTTCGCGCCGTCATCGTTCGCGCCGCCACCGCCACCGCCCGCCCCGCGGTCCCGGCGCCCACGCAAGGGGCCGAGCGTGAGGACGAGCGCGACCACCATGCCGACGCCGAGCCCCCAGAGCACCTGCGTCGTCGTCCAGCGCACGAGGGCCGCGCCGCCGAAGGCGAACAGCGACGTCCACAGGTACATGATCAGCACAGCGCGACGGTGCGAGTGGCCGAGCTGGAGCAGCCGGTGGTGCAGGTGGCGGCGGTCGGGGTGGAACGGCGACTTGCCCGAGCCCACCCGGCGCAGCACCGCGAGCACCATGTCCAGGAGCGGCAGCAGCAGGACGGCGACCGGGAGGAGCAGCGGGAGGAAGGCCGGGAAGCCCTTGCGCGTCGGCAGGTCGCCCACCTGGCCGGTCACATGGATGGCCGCGGCGGCGATCGTCAGGCCGATGAGCATCGAGCCCGAGTCGCCCATGAAGATGCGCGCCGGGTGGAAGTTGTGCGGCAGGAAGCCGACGCACGCCCCAACCAGGATCGCGACCATCATCGTGGCGAGGTTCGCGTAGCTCTCCCCCGGCGTGTCGGTGGTGAGCAGGTACGTGTAGACGAAGAACGCGGTCCCGCCGATGGCGACGAGCCCGGCCGCGAGACCGTCGAGCCCGTCGACGAAGTTCACCGCGTTCATGGCGATGACCACCATGAGCACCGTCACCACCAGCGACATGGTCGACGACGGGATCGTCTGGCCGGCGATCGGGAGCGCGAAGAGCTGCACCTGGCCCAGCCACGCCATGAGGCCGGCCGCCAGCACCTGCCCGACGAGCTTGGTGAACCAGTCGAGCTCCCAGACGTCGTCCGCGGCGCCGAGCAGACAGACCATCGCCGCCCCGCCGAGGATCGCCCACGCGGTCGACCTCTCGAACTCGGCCGCGAGGAACGGCATGCGCGACGCGAAGGCGATGGCCACGGCCATCCCGAGCAGCATCGCGACGCCACCCATCCGCGGGATCGGCGTGACGTGCACGTCCCTGTCGCGCACGGCGGTGATCGCTCCCGTGCGCAGCGCCAACCACCGCGCGAGCGGCGTCATGAGGTACGTCACCGCCGCCGCGACCAGCGCGAGGAGCAGGTAGATCCTCACCCCGCGCCGCCCTCCGGGGGTTCCACGGGCGCGACGGCGGAGAGCTCGGCGACACCGAGGGCGCCCAGCCGGACGACGCGCAGGCGCTGCGTGGTCGCGTCGAGGATCGTGGACGCCACGCCGCCCGGGGCGAGCCCGCCGTCGAGGTAGACGTCGACGGCGTCGCCCAGCTGCTCGCACGCCTCGGCCGCGGTCAGGGCCGCGGGCGACCCGGTCCGGTTGGCGCTGGACACCGCGAGCGGGCCGGTCCGACGCAGCAGCGCGAGCGCGGCAGGGTGGTCGGGCATCCGCACAGCCACCGTGCCGCGCGTCTCGCCGAGGTCCCACGCGAGCGAGGGCTGTGCGCGGCAGATGACGGTGAGCGCGCCCGGCCAGAAGGCCGCCATGAGGTCGTGGGCGTCGTCGGGCACGTCCTCGCACAGGCCGTCGACCGTGCGCACGTCCGGCACCAGCACCGGGGGCGGCATCTGCCGACCCCGCCCCTTGGCGGCGAGCAGCGCCGCGACGGCCGCGGGCGAGAACGCGTCGGCGCCGATGCCGTACACGGTGTCGGTGGGCAGGACCACGAGCCCGCCACGGCCCAGGGCGTGCACGGCCTCGTCGATCGCCGGCCCCCACGTCGCCGGGTCGGTGCAGTCCATCACGGGGCCCGAGTCTGTCACGTCGCGTCGTGGGTGTGACGCGCCACCCGCCGCGCGAGGACCATCCGGTCGCGCCCGGTCAGGTCCTGCAGGGTCCTCACCTGCGCGAACGCACCCGTGGCCACGACGGCCTCCCGGACGCCGGGCCCCTGCACGTCGGCGTGCTCCATGACGAGGAGCCCGCCGTCGCGCAGCAGAGCGGCCGCGCGGGCGACGACGCCGCGGGGCACGGCCAGGCCGTCCGGCCCGCCCCCGTACAGCGCGAGTGCCGGGTCGTGGTCGCGGACCTCCGGGTCGACCGGTACGGCGTCGGGCGGGATGTACGGCGGGTTCGAGACGACGACGTCCACGGTGGCGTCCAGGTGCGCCAGCACCGTCGGCTCCGTCGCGTCACCGGCAAGCACCGCCAGGCCCGCGCCACAGGCCGCTGCGTTCTCGCGGGTCAGGGCCACGGCCGCGGCCGACGCGTCCACGGCGGTCACCGCCGCACCAGGCACCTCCGTGGCGACCGCGAGGGCGATGGCGCCCGTCCCGCAGCACAGGTCCACGACCACCGGTGCCCGGCCCACGGCAAGAACCCGGCGCGCCTCGTCGACGGCCTGCTCAGCGACCAGCTCGGTCTCCGGGCGCGGCACGAACACCCCCGGCCGGACGGCCAGCGTCAGGTATCGGAACGCCGTCGTGCCCACGATGTGCTGCAGCGGCTCGCGGGCGCGTCGCCGCTCGACCAGCGCCGCGAACCGCGGGAAGAAGTCGGCCGGCGGCGTCGGAGCGAGCGCAGGCTCGAGCCGGTCGATCCCCAGCGCGTGGGCCGCGAGGGCACGTGCGTCGTGCTCGGCGGAGGGCACGCCCGCGGCGGCCAGCAGGCGCGCGGCCTCGCGCAGGGCGGCCCGCAGGTCGGCCCTGCCACCGCCGGGCGCCCCTGCCCCCGGGGCGGACCCCCGCCCGCTTCCCGGCCCGGTCACCGGCCCGCGTCCGCCAGCCGTGCGGCGTCGTCGGCCTCGATCGCCGACCGGACCACGGCCTCGAGGTCACCGTCCAGGACCTGGTCGAGGTTGTAGGCCTTGAACCCCGTGCGGTGGTCGGCGATCCGGTTCTCCGGGAAGTTGTAGGTCCGGATCCGCTCCGAGCGGTCCACGGTGCGCACCTGCGACCGGCGCGCCTGCGACGCGGCCGCGGCCGCCTCCTCCTGACGCGCGGCGAGGAGGCGCGCGCGCAGGATCCGCAGCGCCTGCTCCTTGTTCTGCAGCTGCGACTTCTCGTTCTGGCAGCTCACCACCAGGCCCGTCGGCAGGTGCGTGATGCGCACGGCGGAGTCCGTCGTGTTCACCGACTGCCCGCCCGGGCCGGACGAGCGGTAGACGTCGATGCGCAGGTCGGCGGGGTCGATCTCCACCTCGGCCTCGTCCTCGACCTCGGGGAGCACGACGACGCCCGCCGCGGACGTGTGGATCCGCCCCTGCGACTCGGTCACCGGCACGCGCTGGACCCGGTGCACGCCGCCCTCGTACTTCAGGTGCGCCCAGACGCCGTCCTCCGGGGCGACGGCGCCACGCGAGCGCACCGAGACCGTCGCGTCCTTGACGCCGCCGAGGTCGGACTCCGTGAGCTCGAGCACCTGGGTCACCCAGCCGCGCCGCTCCGCGAAACGCGTGTACATCCGCAGCAGGTCGCCGGCGAACAGCGCCGACTCCTCCCCGCCCTCGCCCGCCCGGATCTCCAGCAGGACGTCGCGGGCGTCGTCGGGGTCGCGCGGCACGAGGATCGCGCGCAGGGTCTCCGCCGCCTCCCGCTCGGCCGCGACGAGCGTCGGCAGCTCGGCGGCGATCGCGGGGTCCTCGGCGAGCTCGCGCGCCGCCTCGGCGTCGTCGGCGGCCGCCCGCCACGCACGGTAGGCCGCGAC
>JAEZZV010000305.1 GCA_023418375.1 Actinomycetes bacterium
CCTGCCGCCAGCCTCCCGCCCCCTGCCCCCACCCTGCCGAGGTCGAACCTTTCGCCCGAGGTCGAGCGCTGGCGTGCTCGACCTCGAACGCAGGGCTTGACGTCGGCGTCGCAGCTCCGGCCACACAGCCGCCGGAGCGTGGAGGTTGCACAGGCGGAGCGGGCCTGGGCCACGAGCGCGGCGCGTCCCCGGGAGTCTTCGGCGATGCCGCGACGCCCTGGCCTCCAGCCCAGACTCCAGCCTCCGACGATCCCGCCGGTGCATCTCGCGCGCGACCATCCGCCTGCCGTGGTCCGCGCACACGTGCGATCGGGTGCCTGGGTCGAGGTTCGGCCTGGCGCCTACACCGACGCTCCCCGTGCCGCCGACCCGTACGCATCGGCCCGGACCAGGGCCGTCGCGCGCGTGGCGGCCGCGGTCATGCAGCTCGAGACCTCCGTGGTGGTGAGCCATGGGTCCGCGGCGCTCCTCTGGGGGCTGCCGGCACCGACGGAGGCCCCCGTCCATCTCACGCAGGGGACCAAGCCCTGCCGTAACGCCCGTGGGCTGGTTCGGCACTCGCACCAGCTCTCCTCCGCGGACACGACTGCGCTGTCGTGGATACCGCTGACGACCGTGACGCGCACGGTGGGCGACTGCGCGACGTCCCTGCGGCCGAGCATCGCGCTCGCCGTCGTCGACGCAGCACTCCACGCGGGACTCGACCGCGCTGCCTGCCTCGACCGCCTGGCGACGACCCCCGGCCGACGGGGTGTGGTGCAGGCCCGGGCCGTGCTGGAGCTCGCCGACGACGGCGCCGAGTCGCCCGGTGAGTCCCTCGCTCGCTTCGCGCTCCTGGCGGCTGGACTCCCTCGGCCGGAGACCCAGGTACGCGTCGAGACGCACCTCGGCACGTTCTGGTCGGACCTGGGCTGGCCGGAGTGGCGCCTCCTCGCCGAGTACGACGGCCGCGGGAAGTACGAGGCCCGCGGCACCGCAGCGACGGCCGTCCTGTCGGAGAAGCGCCGGCAGGACGCCATCGAAGAGGCTGGGTTCCGCGTGCTCCGCATCACCAAGGAGGACCTCCGTTCGCCCGAGCACCTGGTCGCCAGGGTCCTCCGCCGAGCACCCCCCGGCGCCGTGCGCCTCCCGCTCACACCACGAGGCGCCCTGAGCGGGCGGCCACCCGACCTGCGCGCCCGGCGCTGAGGTCGAAGGTTGCGATCGAGGTCGAAGGTGCTCGGCCTCGACCTCGGACGGGAAGCTCGACCTCGCGGTCTCGGGCAACGGCGATGGGCAGGGGGCGGCACCTCGGAGCACGGCTGCGGTCAGCGGCGCGCGACCTCCGCCGCTTCCGCCTCCGCCGACGCGCGGACGTGGCTCAGCGCCCGACGGAGCGCGTCGAGCTCGCGCTCGTCCAGGCCGAACGCGCGGCCGATGTGCGCCGAGACCTCGCCGAGCTCGCCCTCGAGCGCGCGACCGGCGTCGGTGAGGGTGATGGCGACGCCGCGTTCGACGAGATCGCCGCCGCGGCCAAGTCCGACCGCTTCGCGTGGTTCGAGTCCTTCTACGCGGACTTCTTCAACACCGACACCTACCTCGGCAACCGCCTGAGCGAGGCGGCCCTGCGCGCCGCGTGGGTCACGGCGGCGGGCTCGGCGCCCGTGGCCGCGTACGCCGTCGTGCCGACGTGGCACACCGACTTCCGCGCGGACATCCCGAAGATCGACGTGCCGGCGCTCATCGTGCACGGGACCGAGGACCGCATCCTGCCGATCGGCGCGACCGGCCGGGCGTTCCACGCCGCGCTGCCCGCCGCGACGTACGTCGAGATCGAGGGCGCCCCGCACGGCCTCCTGTGGACCCACGCGGACGAGGTCAACGCCGCCCTCCTGGCGTTCCTCGCCGCCTGACCCCGCGAGCGCCGGTCGCGCGGCCCACCGTACGCAGCCCGCCCCTCGGGGTAGCCGCGTGTCGGTGGGCCGGGTGACCATGGCGCATGGCCGATGCCGCAGCTCCCGCGCCCGAGCCCACCGACCTGCCCGTCCTGCACCTGCCCGACGCCGCGGCCTGGCGCGCCTGGCTCGAGGAGCACCACGCCACGTCCGACGGCGTGTGGCTGGTGCAGCGCAAGAAGTCCGGCCGCATCCCCGCCCCCAGCTACGACGAGGCGCTCGACGAGGCCCTCTGCTTCGGCTGGATCGACGGCCAGGGCCGGCGGCGCGACGACGACGCCTCCTACCAGCGCTGGACGCCGCGGCGCTCACGCTCGATCTGGTCGGCGCGGAACGTGGGCCACATCGCGCGGCTGGAGAGCGAGGGCCGGATGACCGAGGCCGGCCGCGCCGAGGTCGAGCGCGCCAAGGCCGACGGCCGCTGGGACGCCGCCTACGGCAGCCAGGGCACGGCCGAGATCCCCGAGGACCTGGCCGCGGCCATCGCCGCGAACCCCGACGCGCAGGCCTGGTTCGACGTGCTGACCGGCACCAACCGCTTCGCGCTCTACTTCCGCGTCACGCAGGCCAAGCGCCCCGAGACGCGCGCGCGGCGCATCGCCGACCTCGTCGACAAGCTGTCCCGGGGTGAGACGCCCTACCCGCAGAAGAGGCGCCCCGAGGGCCGCTGACGACGCGCGGGCCCGGTTCCCGCCCGGCGCCCACGCGCGGCGGGCGGCCGGCGGCCGGCGGCCGGCGAAAAGCGCTCGCCCGGCGTCAGGCGCGGGGCCCACAGTGGTGCCATGCCTTCCTGGACCGTGCTCACCGCCCCGGTGCCCGACAGCCTCGACGACCCCGACGCCTGGGCGCTGCACGGCGTCCATCGGGTGAGCCACGACCACGAGATGCGCCGGTGGGGCTACCCGGACCTCATGTACCCGTCGTGGTACCTGCTGGCCGACCTCCAGCCCCAGCCGTACTCGATCCGCCGCATGTTCGTGGCGGTCGCGGAGGGAGTCACCGAGCCGACGGCCGACGACGTCGTCGGCTTCGCCAAGGTGACCCTGCCGCTGAAGGACAACACGCACCTGGCGGACGTCGAGCTCTACGTCCACCCGGACCGCGTCGACGAGGGCGCCGAGGACGCGCTGCTCGCGACGGCCGAGGCCCTCGCCGCCGAGCACGGGCGGACGTCGCTGGTCACATGGTCCGAGCAGGTCGGGGAGCCGGAGCCCGGGCCGGGCGTCCTGGAGCCGCCGACGGGCTCCGGCCGGGTCGACGGGACGACGTCGGCGGCGCGGTTCCTCACGTCGAACGGGTACGTCCTGGAGCAGGCCGAGCGGTACTCCCTGCTGCGCCTGCCGCTCGAGGACGGCCTGCTCGCGCGCCACCACACCGCGGCGGCCGCCCGCGCCGGCGACGACTACCGCCTGGTGTCCTGGACCGACCGCGCGCCCGACGAGTGGGTCGACCAGGTGGCGATCCTCGAGACCCGGATGAGCACCGACATCCCGACCGGCGACCTCGACTTCGAGGAGGCCCACTGGGACGCCGAGCGCGTCCGGACCTGGGAGCGCCAGATGGCGGACTCCCAGCACGGCGTGCTGGTGACGGCGGCTGAGCACGTGCCCACCCAGACGCTTGCGGCGTTCACGGTGCTCCGGTTCCCCAAGGCCTACGAGGAGATCGTCTTCCAGGACGACACGCTCGTGCTGAGCGAGCACCGCGGCCGCCGGCTGGGGATGCTCGTCAAGGCCGAGAACCTCCGGCGCCTCGCCGAGCTGCGCCCCGGCGCGGCCCGCGTGCACACGTGGAACGCGGAGGAGAACTCCTTCATGCTCGACATCAACGTCGCACTGGGCTTCCGGCCGACGGGCGTCGCGGGCATGTGGCAGAAGCGCACGGGCCAGGCCCGCGCGACCGACGACGCCGTGGCGACCGACGACGCCGTGGCGC
>JAEZZV010000370.1 GCA_023418375.1 Actinomycetes bacterium
TGCACGTCGAGATCCCGCTGCAGGCCTACTTCCGGATCAACACCGAGAACATGGGCCAGTTCGAGCGGACGCTGATCATCGCCGACGAGGGCTCGTACGTGCACTACGTCGAGGGCTGCACGGCGCCGATCTACTCGTCCGACTCGCTGCACTCCGCGGTGGTCGAGATCATCGTCAAGAAGAACGCCCGCGTGCGGTACACGACGATCCAGAACTGGTCGAACAACGTGTACAACCTCGTCACGAAGCGTGCGACGGCGGCCGAGGGCGCGACCATGGAGTGGGTCGACGGCAACATCGGCTCCAAGGTGACCATGAAGTACCCGGCCATCTACCTCATGGGCGAGCACGCCAAGGGCGAGACCCTGTCGATCGCCTTCGCGGGCGAGGGCCAGCACCAGGACGCCGGCGCGAAGATGGTGCACGCGGCGCCGCACACGTCGAGCTCGATCATCTCCAAGTCGGTCGCGCGCGGCGGCGGCCGGACGTCGTACCGGGGCCTCGTGCAGGTCCTCGAGGGCGCCGAGTACTCCGCCTCGAACGTCTTGTGCGACGCGCTCCTGGTCGACCAGATCTCGCGCTCGGACACCTACCCCTACGTCGACGTCCGAGAGGACGAGGTGTCGATGGGTCACGAGGCGACCGTCTCGCGCGTGAGCGAGGACCAGCTGTTCTACCTCATGTCCCGCGGCATGCCGGAGACCGAGGCCATGGCGATGATCGTGCGCGGCTTCGTCGAGCCGATCGCACGCGAGCTGCCGATGGAGTACGCGCTCGAGCTCAACCGCCTCATCGAGCTCCAGATGGAGGGGTCGGTCGGCTGATGACGACCGGTGCGCCCACGACCGACCCCCTGACGACCCCCGAACCGGAGACCGGAATGACGACAGACCTGTCCACCGACCACTCGCGCGCGCACGCCGACGGCGCGCACAGCCACGGTCACGGCGGCGTGCCGGCCGCGTCGCGGGCCGCGCGCCTCGCGTCGTTCGACGTCGCGGACTTCCCCGTGCCCACCGGGCGCGAGGAGGAGTGGCGGTTCGCGCCCGTCGACCGGCTGGCACCCGTGCTCGACGTCGCCGGTGCGGGGCTCACGGGGTCCGGTGCGCTCGTCACCGTCGTCAACCCGCCCGAGGTCACCGTGGAGATCGTCGGCCGGGACGACGCTCGGCTGGGTACGGCCGGCCGTCCCGGCGACCGCGCCGCGGCCGTCGCATGGTCGTCGTTCCGTGAATCGACGGTCGTCACCGTCCCGCGCGAGGCCGTGGCCTCGGAGCCGGTGAGCGTCCGGGTCGAGGGCGTCCCCGGCAACGCGGAGCCCTCGGCCGTGCACCTCCTGGTGCACGCCCGCGAGCTGTCCGAGGCGATCGTCGTCATCGACCACGTCGGCCCCGTGGCGCTGGCGGAGACCGTGGAGGTCGTCGCGGAGGACGGTGCGCACCTCACGCTCGTCTCGATCCAGGACTGGGAGGCGGGGGCCGTGCACACGGCGTCGCACCGCGTCCGCCTGGGCCGCGACGCTCACGTCCGGCACGTCGTCGTCACGCTCGGCGGCGACGTCGTCCGGATCACGCCCGACGTCGAGTTCACGGGCGAGGGCGCCGAGTTCGAGGGCGTCGGCCTGTACTTCGCGGACGCCGGGCAGCACCTCGAGCACCGGCTCTTCGTGGACCACGCCGTGCCGTCCTGCCGCTCCCGCGTCGCCTACAAGGGCGCCCTGCAGGGCGCGGGCGCGCACGCCGTCTGGGTGGGCGACGTGCTGATCCGGGCCGTGGCCGAGGGCACCGACACCTACGAGCTCAACCGCAACCTCGTCCTCACCGACGGTGCGCGCGCGGACTCCGTGCCGAACCTGGAGATCGAGACGGGCGTCATCGAGGGCGCCGGGCACGCGTCGGCGACCGGCCGGTTCGACGACGAGCAGCTGTTCTACCTCCGCGCCCGCGGCATTCCCGAGGAGGACGCACGTCGCCTGGTCGTGCGCGGCTTCTTCGCCGAGCTCATCCAGCAGATCGGGGTGCCGGCCGTGGAGGAGCGCCTCATCGCCGCGATCGAGGTCGAGCTCGAGCGCACGATGAGCGCGCTCGCGACCGTCGCCCCCGCAGCGGATGCCCCCGCGACCGACGAGGTCCTGCCGTGACCGCCCAGCTCGCCTGCCTGAGCGCCGACGTGCCGGTGGGCACGGCCCTGCGCGTCGAGCTCGACGGCGCCGACGGGGCGCCCGTCGAGGTCGCCGTCGTGCGCGACGCCGACGGGGATTTCCACGCGATCTCCGACATCTGCAGCCACGGCCAGGTGTCGCTCTCGGACGGGGAGGTCGACGGCTGCACCATCGAGTGCTGGCTGCACGGCTCGACGTTCGACCTGCGGACCGGCAAGCCCCTCGCGCTGCCCGCCACCAAGCCCGTCCCCGTGTACCCCGTGACCCTCGACGGCGACCGCGTGCTGGTCGACGTCGACGTGACCATCGCCTGAGGAGAGACATGTCCACGCTCGAGATCCGCGACCTGCACGTCAGCGTCGAGACCAAGGAGGGCGCCAAGTCGATCCTCCGCGGCGTCGACCTCACGGTGGCGTCCGGCCAGACCCACGCGATCATGGGCCCGAACGGGTCGGGCAAGTCGACGCTCGCGTACTCGCTCGCCGGTCACCCGAAGTACACGATCACCAGCGGCACGGTGACGCTCGACGGGGAGGACGTCCTGGCGATGTCCGTCGACGAGCGCGCCCGTGCGGGCATGTTCCTCGCGATGCAGTACCCGGTCGAGGTCCCCGGCGTCTCGGTCTCGAACTTCCTGCGGACCGCGAAGACGGCGATCGACGGCCAGGCGCCCGCGCTGCGGCACTGGGTCAAGGACGTGCGCACCGCCATGGAGCAGCTGCGCATGGACCCGGCCTTCGCGGACCGCAACGTCAACGAGGGCTTCTCGGGCGGCGAGAAGAAGCGCCACGAGATCCTCCAGATGGAGCTGCTCAAGCCGCGCATCGCGATCCTCGACGAGACCGACTCCGGCCTCGACGTCGACGCCCTGCGCATCGTCTCCGAGGGCGTCAACCGCGTGAAGGCGGGCGGTGACGTCGGCGTGCTCCTCATCACCCACTACACGCGGATCCTGCGCTACATCCAGCCGGACTTCGTGCACGTGTTCGTCGACGGCCGCATCGCCGAGGAGGGCGGGCCCGAGCTGGCCGAGCGCCTCGAGGCGGAGGGCTACGACCGGTTCCTCGCGACGAGCGCCTGACCGGCAAGCCGACCCGGACGCACCGCACCAGCTCCCACCACCGGAAGGTCGCGATGACCACCACCCTCGACCCGACGCCCGCCGGCGCGCGACTGTCGCCCGGCGAGCTCGCGGCAGTCCGCGCGGACTTCCCGCTGCTGCGCCGGACGGTCCGGGGCGGCGGCCCGCTCGTGTACCTGGACTCGGCGGCGACCTCGCAGAAGCCCGAGGTGGTGATCGACGCCGAGCTGGACTTCTACTCCGAGCGGAACGCCGCCGTGCACCGCGGTGCCCACCAGCTCGCGGAGGAGGCCACCGACGCCTACGAGGCGGCCCGTGCGGAGGTCGCCGCGCTCGTCGGCGTCCGGCCGGACGAGCTCGTGTGGACGGCGAACGCGACGGCGGCGATCAACGTGGTCGCCTACGCGATGTCGAACGCGACCGCCGGACGCGGGGGAGCGGCGGCGCGCCGGTTCGCTCTCGCCCCTGGTGACGAGATCGTCGTCACGGAGGCCGAGCACCACGCGAACCTCGTGCCGTGGCAGGAGCTCGCGGCGCGCACCGGGGCCACGCTCCGCTGGATCGGGGTCGGCGACGACGGGCGCCTGCGCACGGACGAGCTCCCCGCGGTGGTCACCGACCGCACTAAGGTCGTGGCGTTCGCGCACGTCTCGAACGTCACCGGTGCGATCGCCGACGTGCCCGCGTTCGTGGCTCGCGCGCGCGAGGTCGGTGCCCTGACGGTCCTGGACGCATGTCAGAGCGTGCCGCACCTGCCGGTGGACCTGGCCGCGCTCGGCGTGGACTTCGCCGCCTTCTCCGGCCACAAGATGTACGGCCCGACGGGCGTCGGCGCGCTCTACGGGCGTCGTGAGCTCCTCGAGGCGATGCCGCCCGTCCTCACCGGCGGCTCGATGGTCGAGGTCGTGACCATGGAGTCCACGACGTTCGCGCCGCCGCCGCAGCGGTTCGAGGCCGGCTCGATGATGGTCGCCCAGGCGGTCGGGATGGGCGCGGCCGCGCGCTACCTGCGCGAGCTGGGCATGTCGGCCGTCGCGGAGCACGAGGCCGAGATGACGCGGCTGCTGCTGGATGCTGTCGCGGCCGTACCCGGCGTGCGCCTCGTCGGCCCTGCCGACCCGCGCGACCGCGTCGCGGTGGTGTCGTTCGTGGTGGACGGCGTTCACGCGCACGACGTCGGGCAGGTGCTCGACGACGCCGGCGTCGCGGTCCGCGTGGGCCACCACTGCGCGCAGCCCCTGCACCGGCGCTTCGGCGTGGCGGCGACGAGCCGCGCGTCGGCCGGCGTGTACACGACGGCGGAGGAGGTCGCGGCGTTCGGTGCGGCGCTGGCCACCGTCCGGCCGTTCTTCGGACTGGGAGGCCAGGAATGAGCGGAGCGATGGAGCAGCTGTACCAGCAGCTCATCATCGAGCACGCGAAGGACCCGTACGGCAAGGGTCTGGCCGAGCCGTACGCGGCCGAGTCGTTCCAGGTGAACCCGACCTGCGGTGACGAGGTACGGCTGCGTGTCCACCTGACCCCCGACGGCGCGTTGGAGCGGGTGAGCTGGCACGGCCAGGGGTGCTCGATCTCGCAGGCCTCCACGTCCGTGATGTCCGAGCTCGTCGAGGGCCACACGGTCGCCGAGGTGGAGGCTCTCGGCGAGGACTTCCGGGCGCTGCTGCACACCCGCGGCGAGGGCCTGCACGACGAGGCCGCCGAGGACCGTCTCGGCGACGCCACCGCGTTCACCGGCGTCGGCAGGTACTCCGCACGCGTCAAGTGCGCTCTCCTGGGATGGATGGCGCTCCGAGATGCGTTGCTCCAGGCAGGAGTGGGCGCCGACGGACCGACCAGCACCAGCACCACCACGAGCACGGAGGAGGCGTGATGAGCGCACAGGCCACCAGCATCCCGAACGCGGCGGACGTCGAGGAGGCGCTGCGCGACGTCATCGACCCCGAGCTCGGGATCAACGTCGTCGACCTCGGCCTGGTCTACGGGGTCGCCATCGATCCGAACAACCACGTCGTCATCGACATGACGCTGACGTCCGCGGCCTGCCCGCTGACCGACGTGATCGAGGACCAGGCAGGCCAGGCGCTCGACGGCCTCGTCACGGGGTTCCGGATCAACTGGGTCTGGATGCCGCCGTGGGGCCCCGAGCGCATCACCGAGGACGGTCGCGCGCAGCTGCGTGCCCTGGGGTTCAACGTCTGAGCCGGCTCGCTCGCGCCGGCCTCGGCACGGGCGGCCTGCGCCCTGGCGGGCAGCCGGTCAGAGGTCGTCGGTCGCGAACGTGTCGCACGCCTCGAGCGTGCCCTGCTCGTAGCCGACGGTGAACCACCGCTGCCGCTGCTCGCTCGACCCGTGCGTCCACAGGTCGGGCTCGATGTCGCCGCCGGACTGCGTCTGGATGTGGTCGTCGCCGACCGCCGCGGCCGCCGACAGCGCGTCCGCGAGCTCGGCCTGGGTCGGCGGCTCGAGGAAGGTGACGCCCGGGCGGTCCGGGTCCTGCGTCGTCGCCGCCGCCCCGACCCACATGCCGGCGTAGCAGTCGGCCTGCAGCTCCAGGCGGACGCCGTCCGACGTCGGGCCGGTGTCCCGCCGGTCGAGGCCGTCCATCGCGCCGAGCTGGTGCTGGATGTGGTGCCCGTACTCGTGCGCGGTGACGTACATCTCCGCCAACGGACCGCCGGACGCGCCGAACTCGCTGGTCAGCAGGTCGAAGAACGTCAGGTCCAGGTAGATGCTCTCGTCGGCGGGGCAGTAGAACGGGCCGGTCTGCGAGGTGGCGCCTCCGCAGCCCGTGGACGTGGCGGCGTCGAACGCCCAGACGTCGGGCATCGCGAGCTGCACCCCGGTGCTCGGCAGGGTCGTGGACCAGTACTCGTCCAGGGCCTGCACCGTCGCGGACAGCCGGCAGTCGCGCTGCTCGTTCGCCTGGGCCACCGAGCACTCCCCGATGGTGCCGATCTCCTCCTGCCCGCCGGGCGCCTGCACGCCGCCCTGGAGACTGGCGAGCTCGCCGCTCACGTCGACGCCGGTGAACTGGTAGATCAGGAAGGCCACCAGCGCGAGCCCGAGGCCCCCGCCGCCGAGAGCCGCGCCGCGGCCGCCGCCGCGACGCGTGCCGACGCGCCCACCCTCGAAGCTGCCGCCCTCGCTGAACGTCATGTGATCACGCTAGGGCCCGACGGGGAGCGCCGCGCGGCCGACGCCTCAGTCGCCGAGCCCGCGGGCCGCCAGCGCCTCGCCGGTGAGC
>JAEZZV010000050.1 GCA_023418375.1 Actinomycetes bacterium
GCGTGCTCGTGGCGGTGCGCGGCGACGCGCGCCCCGCCGACGCGGCGGTCAGCGCCGCAGCGCCGCCACCAGCGAGCGCAGCCGCGGGTGCTCGAACAGCTCGTCGAGGCTGATCAGCCGCTGGGCGGAGTCGGCCAGCGGGACCTTCCAGTTCGGGTACTCGGTGTCGGTGCCGGGCTGGTTCTGCGCGCGCCGCTCGCCGACGGCGTCGGGAAGGGAGACGCCCACCAGCACCGCCGGCGAGGTCAGCAGCAGGCGGTGCATCGCCTCGACGACCTGGCGCTCCGACGGGTCCGCACCCACCAGGCCGCGCCGACCCAGGAGGTCGAGGAGCTGGGCGCGCTCCGCCCACGCGTCGGCACGGACCTTCGCCACGGGCTCGGTGAGCAGGCCCAGCCGCTCCCGCAGCTCCACGTGCTCGCCCGCGAGGTAGCCGGCCGTCGGCGGCAGGTCGTGCGTCGTGACCGTGGCCAGGGCGAGGCGCCGGTAGTGCTCGGGCGGCCGGAAGTCCGCGCCCTCGCGCTCGAACCACAGCACCGAGGTGCCGAGGATCCCGCGATCCACGAGGTAGTCGCGCACCCAGGGCTCGAACGTCCCCAGGTCCTCGCCGATGACGACGGCGCCCGCACGCTGCGCCTCCAGGCACAGGATCCCGATGAGCGCCTCGTGGTCGTAGCGGACGTAGGCGCCGGCCTGGGCGCCGCACCCCTGCGGGATCCACCACAGCCGGAACAGCCCGATGATGTGGTCGATCCGGATGGCGCCCGCGTGCCGAAGCACGGTGCGCAGCATGTCGCGGTACGGCGCGTAGCCGACACGCTCGAGCGCGTCCGGACGCCACGGAGGCTGCGACCAGTCCTGGCCCTGCTGGTTGTACATGTCCGGCGGGGCACCCACGGCCACCCCGTGCGCGAACACGTCGGACATCGCCCACGCGTCCGCGCCCTCGGGATGCACCCCGACGGCCAGGTCGTGCATGATGCCCAGCCGCATGCCACCGTCGAGTGCGGCGCGCTGCGCCGCCGCGAGCTGCTCGTCGGCGACCCACTGGAGCCAGCAGTGGAAGGTGATGCGGTCCGCCAGCGCGCCGCGCAGCGCACGGACCGCGTCGGAGGCACGGTCCTGGCACTCGGCCGGCCACGGCTGGCCCCCGAAGTGCTCGGTGAAGGCGCACCACGTCGCGAAGTCCTCGAGCCCGGGCCCCTGCTCGGCACGGAACGCGTCGAACCGCGCCTGGCGCGCAGCAGAGCGGCCCGCTGCGTAGACGACCTCGAGGGCCACCCGCTTCGCCGCCCAGACGGCGTCGCGGTCGATCGGGCCGGCGTCGGTGCTCAGCGGGCGCGCCTCGTCCGCCTGCCACTCGACGAGCGTGCGCTCGGCGGGCGGCAGGTACGCGGTCTCCGGGATGTCCTCGACGCGCAGGTACACCGGGTTGACGAAGCGCCTGCTCGCCGGCAGGTAGGGCGACGGCGTCATCGGGGGTACGGGCTCGGCCGCGTGCAGCGGGTTGATGAGCACGAAGTCCGCCGACGCGCGGCGGGCCGCCAGCCAGGCGAGGTCGCGCAGGTCCGCCAGGTCTCCGATGCCCCAGGACTGTCCGGAGCGCACCGAGTACAGCTGGGCCATGAACCCGATCGCCCGGCGCTCGTCCAGACCTGCGGGCAGCTCGAGGCGGGCGGGCGTCACGACCAGCGTGCACCGCGCGAGCGCCGCGCCGCTCTGCGCGACGACCGTGTGCCAGCCCAGGGGGAGGTCGGGGGGGATCTCGAGCGTCGCGCGGCCCACCAGCCGCCCGTCGACCGTCCGCGGTGGCACGTACACGTCCAGGTGCGCGAGCTCGCGGCGGCCGCCGCCCTCGGCCGGGTCGAGCTCGACCCAGCCGTCCACGGGGGCGCCGTCGTCCACGTGCACGGCCACGGAGCCACCGGCCCCTGCCCGGACGACGAGCACCGGCGGCAGCATCCGCCGCCACACCTCGTCCTCGACGTTGGTCAGGGCGACCTCGATCCGCTCGGGCGAGCCGGCGTCGACGCCCAGCGCGGCCAGGACGGCGACGAGCGTGTCCTGGCTCACCTGGCGGTGGGACCCGTCGAAGCCCCAGTAGTCCGGGACGACGCCGTACCGGTCCGCGAGGGCGAGCAGCGCTTCGGGCAGTGCGGTCTCGGCCACCCCCCGATCCTGCCAGAGCCTGCCCCGTCCGCCACGTCGCCGCACGCGAGCATGCGGCACGGCCGCTAGCCTGCCGGGGTGACGTGGTTCGCGACGCCCTCCCCCACGCCCGACGCCCCGACCGTCGAGGAGGTGAAGCAGACCGCCGAGCGATGGTTCGACTGGCTCCTCGGCGCCCCGCTCCAGAGCATCGTGGCGGTCGTCGCCGGCCTGATCCTTCTGGCGATCACCCGCTGGCTGGTCACGCGCACGGTGCGGTCGGTCGTCTCGGGAGGCGCGAAGGTCCGCCACCAGGCCAAGCGGCTGCTGCTCAAGACCCCCGTCCGAGCGGCGCTCGAGTCCGACTCCGACCCCCTCGCGGTCGCGCGTCGCGTGCAGCGCGCCGAGACGATGGGCTCGGTGCTGCGGTCGACCTCGGCGCTGGTCATCGGCATCGTCGTGATCACCGCGATCGCCAACATCAACGACTGGGATCTCGGGCCGGTGCTCGCCTCCGCGGGCGTCCTGGGTGTGGCACTGGGCTTCGGCGCACAGACGCTCGTCAAGGACTGGCTGTCCGGCCTGTTCATGATCATCGAGGACCAGTACGGCGTGGGCGACGTCGTCAACCTCGGGGAGGCGTCGGGCGTCGTCGAGGCGATCGGTCTGCGCGTGACGCAGGTCCGCGACCTGTCCGGGACGCTCTGGTACGTCCGCAACGGCGAGGTCCTGCGGGTCGGCAACATGACCCAGGGCTGGTCGCGGGCGCTGGTCGAGGTGCAGGTGCCGCCCGACGCGGACGTCGACCAGGCGATGGACGTGCTGCGCGCAGCCGCGGCGGACGTCGCGGCCGACCCCGACATGGGCACCCACGTGCTGGCAGAGCCGGAGGTGACCGGTTTCGAGGACCTGCGTGCGGAGGCCGTCATGCTGCGGACCATCATCAAGGTCGCCCCGGCGCAGCAGTGGGTGGTCCAGCGCGCGCTGCGGGCGCGGATCAGGGAGCGGTTCGCCGCCGCGGGCATCCCGATGGCGTTGCCCCGGCAGGTGTTCGTCGAGCGCGAGGGCCGCGAGGGCTGAGGGTCGGGAGGCGCGCGCAGCCCTCAGCGCCAGGCGAGGAGGCGCTGGCCCTCGGCGACCCGGTCCCCCGGCGCGACGACCGCCACGAGGTCGTCGTCGTCCGCCTGGAGCGCCACGACCGGGCAGACGGCGGAGCGTCCGGCGGCGCGCACGCACTGCGGGGACCAAGCGAGGAGGGGCTGGCCCGCCACGACCTCCTGCCCCTCGACCACCGCGACGTCGAAGCACGCCGTCGCCAGGTCCTCCGTGTCGACGCCGAGGTGCACGAGCACGGCCCGCTCGACGTCCACCGCGATCACGACGGCGTGCGGGTAGACCGAGAGCATGCGGCCCGCGCACGGCGCGACGACGACGACGCGCACGGCGCCCTCGCTCTCGTCCGGGGGGTCGGGCTCGATCGCGAGGCCCGGTCCGACGACCTCGTCGGCGAACACCGGGTCCGGGACGTCGGCCAACGCCACCACCGTCCCGGCGAGCGGCGCCACGACGTCGGTGGTCAGGCGTGCCTCACGACTCTTCATCGTCCCCCCTCGACCGCCATGCCCCGGGTGGCGCGTCGCGTCCACCCTAGCCGCCGGCGCGCGGCCGTGGCGGGCGACGGCCCGGCGGCCGGCCGCGCGGGGGCTCGGGTCAGAGCAGCGTGTCGATGTCGGCGGCCAGCGAGTCCGCCTCGGGGCCGACGACCACCTGGATCACCCGGCCGGACCGGACGACACCGAACGCCCCGCACGCGCGCAGGCCCTGCTCGTCGAGCACGGCGGGATCGGAGACCACCACCCGCAGGCGGGTGATGCACGGCTCGAGCTCGACCACGTTCCGCGGACCGCCGAGGGCCGCCAGGATGTCCTGGGCCTTGGTCATCGCGACGACCTCCTCCGGCACCGCCCGCGGGGGAGGCGACGGCGCCAGCAGCCAGCCTAACGTGAGCGACAATGGCGACCGAACCCCGGTCCCGCGAGGAAGGACGCTCGTGTCGTTGCCCGCACAGCCGACGGGGCCCGAGGCGGCGACGTCCCCCACGCCCTTCGAGGCGTTCGGCGGCACGGAGACGTTCCGGCGGCTCGTCACGCGCTTCTACGAGGGCGTCGCGGACGACGACGTGCTGCGCCCGATGTACCCCGAGGAGGACCTGGGTCCGGCAGCCGAGCGGCTCCGGATGTTCCTCGAGCAGTACTGGGGCGGGCCGGGCACGTACAGCGCACAGCGCGGCCACCCCCGCCTGCGGCTGCGCCACGCGCCGTTCCCGATCGACGCGGACGCCCGGGACCGGTGGCTGCGCCACATGCGCGAGGCCCTCGCCTCGCTCGACCTGCCCCCCCGCCAGCATGCGGTGCTCTGGGACTACCTGGAACGTGCCGCGCACGCCATGGTCAACCGGGCCACCCCCGAAGGAGGAGCATGACCTCGCAGCCACCCGTCGGGCCGGGCGCGCCCGACCCGCTCACCACGGTCCTCGACGTCCTCGACATCGAGGAGCTGGACACCGACCTGTTCCGGGGGCGCAGCCTGCCCCAGCCCGGCGGCCGGGTGTTCGGCGGCCAGGTGCTCGCGCAGTCGCTCCTCGCCGCCGCGCGCACCGTCGACGACGCGCGGCTCCCCCACTCCGTGCACGGGTACTTCCTGCGCGCGGGGGACGCGACGCGCGGGATCACCTTCATGGTCGAGCGCCTGCGCGACGGACGGTCGTTCAGCGCCCGGCGGGTGCACGCCCTGCAGAACGGGCAGCCGATCCTCACCCTGACCTCGTCGTTCCAGGAGGAGCAGCCGGGCCTGGAGCACACCGACAGCCCCCCGCAGGCCACCCCGCCGCCCGAGTCCGTGCCCAGCGCGCTCGAGGTCCTCGGGTCGGTCGACCACCCGGTCGCGACCTTCTGGACCCAGACCGCGGCGTTCGACATCCGGCACGTCGAGGAGCCCATCTACCTGGGCCCCGCCCGGACGTCGACGTCACGCCAGATGGTCTGGATGCGTTCCCGCGGGGTCGTCCCGGGGACGGGCCCGGCGTCGGAGGTGGTGCACCGGGCGCTCCTCGCCTACGCGTGCGACCAGGTGATGCTCGAGCCGCTGCTGCGCCGGCACGGTCGTAGCTGGGCGACGCGCGGGCTGTCCATCGCGAGCCTGGACCACGCGATGTGGTTCCACCGTCGCGCCCGCGTCGACGAGTGGCTGCTGTACGTCCAGTACGCGCCGAGCGCGTCGGGCGGGCGCGGGCTCGGCTCGGCCCGCGTGTACCGCCAGGACGGCACGCTGGTGGCGAGCATCGCGCAGGAGGGCATGATCCGGGTCCCGGACGAGGCCTGAGCCGCCCGACGCGCGGGCCAGCGACCGCGATCGCAGACTGGGCGCATGCCTCGCCTGCGCCGCGTCCGTTCCGGCGATCCGGGCTGGTCGCGGCGAGCGTCCGGTCGCGGCTTCGTGTACCTCGACGAGGCCGGGCGCCGGATCACCGACCCCGAGGCGGTCGCGCGGTGCCGCGACCTGGTCATCCCGCCGGCGTGGCGCGACGTGTGGATCTGCCCTGCCGCGAACGGCCACATCCAGGCGATGGGCACCGACGACGCCGGTCGGCGCCAGTACCTGTACCACCCCCAGTGGCGCGCCCGGCGCGACCGCCTCAAGCACGACCACGTGGTGCAGCTGGCCCGGAGGCTGCCCTCCGCGCGTCGCCGGGTGGCGGGCGACCTGGCGCGCCCTGACCTCGACCGGGCCAAGGTGCTCGCCCTGGCGTTCCGGCTGCTCGACGAGGCCTACTTCCGGGCGGGCGGGGAGACCTACGCCAAGGAGAACGGGTCCTTCGGGCTGGCCACGCTGCGCCGCGAGCACGTGCGCGTCGCCGACGACGGCGTCTGGTTCGCCTACCCCGCGAAGTCGGGCCAGTGGCGCGAGGCCCAGGTGCGCGATCCGGACGTGCGGGCGACCGTGGCCGCGTTGCTCGAGCGCGATGACGACCACCCGGACCTGCTCGCCTGGCGCAACGGCGACGGCGCGTGGCACGACGTGACGACCGCGGACATCCTGGAGTACGTCAAGGCGCGCCTCGGGCCGCAGGCACGGCCGAAGGACTTCAGGACGTGGCACGCGACCGTGCTCGCGGCCGCGGCGCTCGGCCGGCACGACGTGCCGCGCAGCGAGCGCGCCCGCCGCCGCGTCGTCGCGCAGGTGGTCCGCGAGGTCGCCGAGGAGCTCGGCAACACGCCGGCCGTGTGCCGGGCCTCGTACATCGACCCACGCGTCGTCGACATGTGGGAACGCGGGCAGAGCATCGGCCGACGCCGCACCCGGGACGGTGCGGAGCGCGCACTCGTCGCGCTGCTCGGCTGACCCCGGTGGACCGGCCAGCGCACTACTCCATGTCCTCCAGCTGGCGGCCGCGCGTCTCGGGCACCCAGCGCAGCACGAACAGGAACGACACCGCCGCGAACCCCGTGTAGAGCCCGTAGGCGAGGCCGAGCCCGACCTCGGCGAGGGCGGGGAACGTCGTCGAGATGAGGAAGTTGCCGGCCCACTGGGCGGCAGCGGCCAGGCCGAGCGCGGCCGCGCGGATCCGGTTGTTGAACATCTCGCCCAGGAGCACCCAGACCGCGGGACCCCACGACATGCCGAAGAACACGACGAAGAGGTTCGCCGCGACGAGGGCCACGGCACCGGCCGCGCCCTCGAGCGCGGGCTCGCCGTCGACGACGGGCGCCGTCGCGAAGGAGAGCGCGAGCGCGGCCAGGCTCGCCGCCATGCCCGCCGACCCGATGAGCAGCAGGCGCCGGCGGCCGACACGGTCGATCATGGCGATGGCGAGGACGGTCACGGCGATGTTGGTCACCGACGTGATGACGGTCTGCACCAGCGCGTCGGCCTCGCTGAAGCCGACCTGCTGCCACAGCGAGGACGAGTAGTAGAAGATCACGTTGATCCCGACGAACTGCTGGAACAGCGACAACCCGATGCCGACCCAGACGATCGGCAGCAGCCCCAGGAACGGGCCGCGCAGGTCGGCCACGCTGCTCCTCGCGTCGGCGGCGACGGTGCGGCGGATCTCCCGCAGCCGCTCGTCGACGCCGGTCTTGAGCACCTGTGCCAGGACAGATCGGGCCTCCTGGTGCTCCCCCCGCGCGACCAGGAAGCGCGGCGACTCGGGGATCTGGAGCGCCAGGACCCCGTAGGCGACGGCCGGGACGACCTCCGTGAGGAACATCCAGCGCCAGGCCTCGAGCCCGAGCCACAGCTCCTCGGCCGCGCCGCCCGCGGCGGTCGCGATGAAGTAGTCGCTGAGCAGCGCGACGAAGATGCCGGTGACGATGGCCAGCTGCTGGAGCGAGCCGAGCCTGCCGCGGATGCTCGCCGGCGAGATCTCCGCGATGTAGGCGGGCGCGATCACGGACGCGGCGCCGACGGCGAGCCCGCCGACGACGCGCCAGACGATGAGGTCCCAGGGGCCCTGAGCAAGTCCGGACCCGACGGCGCTCACGGTGAAGAAGACCGATGCGAGGAGCATCACCCGCACACGGCCGTACCTGCCCGCCAGCTGGCCCGCGACCCACGCGCCTGCGGCGCACCCGAGCAGCGCCGACGACACGGTGAAGCCGGTCAGCCCGGCGCCGATGCCGAAGTCCGCCCGGATCGCCTCGACGGCACCGTTGATGACCGCGGTGTCGAACCCGAAGAGGAACCCACCGATGGCGGCGACGACGGCGAGCAGCACCGCCCGCCCGGTGTCGCACTCCTCACGGGCCGCGGTGCCGCCACCCCCGATGGCCTCCCCGCGCTCCACGCTGTCGGTCCCGGACATCGCGCCCCCTCACGCCGGTGTCCTTGGACGGTAAGTCGGGTTCGACCGACCGGCCACCGCAGCGACCCCGGGGCGTGGGCGCGCTCATCCCTCCCGGCGACGCCAGGTCACGGGCGGGCCGCAGTACGGCTCCCACGCCGCGCGCTCGGCGGGCGTGAGGCGGCGCGGGCGGCCGGAGCCGGCGTCGAGCATGACGATCGTCGTCATGGCCTGGACGAACACCGTCCGCCGGCCGCCCACCGTGGCGGTGACCTCGTAGCAGACCTCGATGCTCGCCCCGCCGAGGCGACCCAGCCACATCTCGACGACGGCCGGCTCCCGCAGGTGCGGCATGGGCGCGAGGTACTCCAGCTCCTGGCGGGCGACGACCGTCACCGTGTCGGAGCCCGGGGTGGCGTCGAGCACGGCCGTCGGGTGCGCCTGCTCAGCCGCGGCCGGGTGTCGCCAGAACGCCGCGATCCGCGCCTCCTCCAGCAGCGTCAGCACGGCCCCGTTGTTCACGTGCCCGTACGCGTCCAGGTCGGCCCAGCGCAGCGCCACCGGGATGTGCAGCCGCTCACCCACGCGCGTGTCTCCTCTCCTCGTCCGTCCGAGGTCTCGTCGGTCCGGTGGTCTCGTCGGTCCGGTGGCTCCTCGGCTCAGCGCCGCCGCGCCCGGCCGGCCATCGCGACCTGGGCGGCCGCGCGCGCCCGCACCAGCCGGTCCAGGACGTCCGCGAC
>JAEZZV010000053.1 GCA_023418375.1 Actinomycetes bacterium
CTCGCGGACGGTGGCGGGGCGCCTGAGGTGCTCTGGGCGATGTGGTCGGCCGCGGACGTCGCCGGGTCGTGGCAGCGGGTGGCCCTGGCGGGCGGACCGGCGGGGGCGCGGGCGGACCGGGACCTCGACGCGGTCCTGGCGCTGTTCACGGCCGCCGAGCAGTTCGTCGACAGGTTCCCGCAGGCGCCCGCCGCGGCGTTCGGGCTGCACCTGCGCTCGCAGGACCTCCCGGCGGACTCGTTGGCCCCGCAGGCCGACCAGGCGGGTGCGGTCGAGCTGCTGACAGCGGCCGGGGCGGCGGGCGGGGAGTGGGACCTCGTCGTCGTCGCGGGCGTGCAGGAGGGGGTCTGGCCCGACCTGCGCCTGCGGGACCGGCTCCTCGGTGCGCAGCACCTGGTGGAGGTGCTGGCCGGGCGCGCGACGCCGGGCGACGACGGCCCGGACAGCTTCCTCCAGGCGCGCGCCGCCGTGCTCGACGACGAGCTGCGGGCTTTCGCGGTCGCCGTGTCGCGGGCGCGCCGTCGGCTCGTCGTCACGGCCGTCCGCGACGCCGACAACGCGCCGTCCGGCCTGGTGGAGCTCGTGCAGCCCGGCCCGCAGGACGACGACGACCCCGACCCGCGGCTCGCGCACGTGCCGCCCGCCCTGGACCTGCGCGCGGTGGTGGCACAGGCCCGGAGCCGACTCGAGGCCGACCTCGCCCGTGCGCCGGAAGAGGTTCTGGCGGCCCGTGCCGCGACCCACCCGGCGGCCCGCCTCCTCGCGCGCCTGGCCGACGAGCGGGTGCCGGGGGCCGACCCGGCCGGCTGGTACGGCGTCGGCGGCCCCTCGACGCAGGAGCCGCTGTTCGCCGACGACGCGGTGGTCCCCCTGTCGCCGTCCACGCTGGAGACCGCGGCGTCGTGCGCGCTGCGCTGGGCGCTCGAGGGGGCCGGTGGCACGCCGGCGGACTCCACGGAGCAGAACCTCGGCAGCCTCGTCCACGCCGTGGCCGCCGAGCTGCCCGAGGGCACCCAGGCCGAGCTCGCCGCCGAGCTGGAGGCCCGCTGGTCCACGCTCGACCTGCCCGAGGGCTGGGTCGGCGCGCAGCAGCGCCGCCGAGCCGACTCGATGGTCCGCCACCTCGCGGCCTACCTGCGCGACGCCGGCGAGGTGGTCGCCGTCGAGCAGCCGTTCACGGCCGAGGTCGGCGAGGCGGCCCGCGTCGTGCTGCGCGGGGTCGTCGACCGGCTCGAGCGGGTCGTGGGCCCCGACGGCACGCCGCGGCTGCGGGTGGTGGACCTCAAGACGGGCAAGAGCGCCGTGAGCAACCAGGAGGCGGCCCGGCACCCGCAGCTCGGGGCCTACCAGCTGGCGGTCGAGTCGGGCGCGTTCGACGACGTGGCGGGCGGTGTCCGGACCGGCGGCGCGGCGCTGGTCTACGTCGGCACGACGAACAAGGACTACACGACGCGCGACCAGGTGCCGCTGCCCGACGACGCGGCGCCCACCTGGGCCGAGGACCTGGTCGCGGGAGTGGCGGAGGTCGCGCGACGGTCGGCGATGGTGGCGTCGGCGGGGCAGATGTGCCGGTACTGCAAGGTCCGGCGGTCGTGCCCGCTGCAGGACGAGGGGCGGGTGGTGGGTTCGTGAGCGGCGCCGTCGAGATCGCGGACCTGCTCGGGCTGCACCGCCCGACGCCGGAGCAGGTGGACGTCATCGAGGCGCCGCTGGAGCCGGGCCTCGTGGTGGCCGGCGCGGGCTCCGGCAAGACCGAGACGATGACGGCACGCGTCGTCTACCTGGTCGACAACGGCCTCGTGGACCGCGACCGCGTCCTGGGGCTGACGTTCACGCGCAAGGCCGCGGGCGAGCTGTCCGAGCGTGTGCGCCGCCGCCTGCGCGCACTGGACCTGGTGCGCGGGCGCGCTCGGCGGGAGGCGGCCGGCCAGACCGGTCTGCTGCTCGCCCCGAACGTGTCCACGTACAACGCCTACGCCGCGGCGCTCGTCGGCGAGCACGCGCTGCGTCTGGGCGTCGAGCCGTCGGTGCACGTGCTGGGGGAGGCGGGCCGCTGGCAGCTCGCGCACGACGTCGTTCAGACCTGGGCCGACGACCTCGACACCGACCTCGCCCCGAGCACGGTGACCGGCGCCGTCCTGGGCCTGGCGGGCGCGCTCGCCGAGCACCTGGTGGCCCCCGACGACGTGCGCGCGTTCGCCGACGACTGGTGCTCCCGCGTCTCGGCGCTCCCGGCCGGCGGAGCTCGCGGCACCGCGCCGAAGCAGGTGCGCGAGCTCTTGGAGTCGGTCCGGCTGCGTGGACGGCTGATGGACCTGGTGGAGGAGTTCACCGCGCGCAAGCGCGCCGCCGACCTCATGGACTTCGCCGACCAGGTGGCCCTCGCGGCGCGGCTCGCCAGGGAGAGCCCGGAGGTGGGACGCACCGAGCGGGCCAGGTACGCCGTGGTGCTCCTGGACGAGTACCAGGACACCTCGGTCGCGCAGCTCGCGCTCCTGCGCAGCCTCTTCGGGGACGGGGCGGGCGACGGCGTCGGGCACCCGGTGACGGCCGTCGGGGACCCGCACCAGTCGATCTACGGGTGGCGCGGGGCCAGCGCGGGCGGGCTCGAGCGGTTCCCCCGCCAGTTCCCGCGGGTGGGTGGCGCGCCGGCGTCCGTGCGCGCGCTCGCTACCTCCTGGCGCAACGACGCGGCGGTGCTCGACGCGGCCAACCTCGTCGCGGGCCCGCTCCGGGC
>JAEZZV010000085.1 GCA_023418375.1 Actinomycetes bacterium
CGCGGACGGTGGGTGGCCGCGGCCGACGTCGCCGCCCGGATCCGGTGGGCGGTGGACGTGGTCGCGGGCCGCGACGACGCCGAGGCGTGCGACCTCGTGTTCCGGCTCGTCGGCACCGGCCTGGCCACCCAGGAGTCCGTGCCGGCCGCCTTCGCCCTGCTCAGCCTTCACCCGGACGACCCGTGGCGGACCTGCCGCCTGGCGGCGTCCGTCGGCGGCGACTGCGACACGATCGCGGCGATCGCCGGAGCCGTGGTCGGCGCCTGCACGGGTGCCGCGGCCTTCCCCGGCGACGCACGGCGCACCGTCGAGTCCGTCAACGGCCTCGACCTCGCCGACCTCGCCGACGACCTGCTGACCCTGCGGGAGGCGTCATGACCCGGTGGCCCGACGGCCCGCAGCTCGTGCACCTCGGCAACGCCCTGGTGGACCTCGTGGTGACCGTGCCGCACATGCCCGACCGCGGCGGGGACGTCATGGCCTACGGCGCGAACGCGCACGTCGGCGGCGGGTTCACCGTGATGGCGGCGGCCGTGCGGCACGGCCTGCCCGTCATCTACGCCGGCATGCACGGCAGCGGCCAGTACTCCGAGGTGGTCCGGGCCGCCATGCGGCAGGAGGGCGTCACCATCCTGCAGCCACCGGTGCCGGAGCTCGACACCGGGGTGGTCCTGACGTTCGTCGACGCCGCGGGCGAGCGGACGTTCGTCACGCTGCCCGGCGCGGAGGGGCAGCTCACGCCGTCGGCCCTGGCACGCGTCGCGCTGCGCCCCGGCGACCTGCTGTACGTCACCGGCTACTCCCTGGCGCACGAGCTCAACCGCGCCTCGCTGACCGCGTGGCTGCCGCGCGTCGACCAGCGCACCGTCGTGGTCGTCGACCCGGGTCCGCTCGTCGCCTCGCTCCCCCGCGACGCGCTCGGCATCGTGCTCGACTGCGCGGACTGGGTGACCGCGAACCTCGCCGAGGCACGGGTGCTCACGGGCGAGGAGAGCGCCACGGCGGCCGCGCTCGCGCTCGCCCGCCGGACCGGGCGCAGCGGCGTGCTCGTGCGGACGGGCGCCGACGGCTGCGTGCTGGTCGAGGGCGACGGGCCGCCCGTGTCGATCCCGCCGGTCCCGGTGACGGTGGTCGACATGAACGGCGCCGGCGACACCCACACGGGGGTGTTCATGGCCGAGATCGCCCACGGGTCCAGCCCGCGCGAGGCCGCGGCCCGCGCCAACGCCGCGGCGGCGCTCGGCGTAACGCGGCTGGGGCCCGCCACGGCGCCGACGCGGCAGGAGCTGGACGCGTTCTGCGAGCTCACCGACGGCGCGCCCGACCCCCGCGAGACGCACGGCAAGCACCAGCGCGAGCACCGCTGGCTGCACCGGGGCGACAACCCGCGGGAGTATCCGGTCGCCCACCCCGCGAACCCTCAGGGCGAGTAGCGCACCACCAGCGGCGCGTGGTCGCTCCACCGCGCGTCGTACGTCGCGGCGCGGTCGACGTCCGCGCGCTCGGCCGCGGGCGCGAGCGCCGGGGACGCGATCTGGTAGTCGATCCGCCAGCCGGCGTCGTTGTCGAACGCCTTGCCTCGCCATGACCACCACGTGTACGGGCCGGGCCCGTCCCCGCCGAGGCGCCGACCGAGGTCCACCCAGCCGAGGTCGTCGAACCAGGTGTCGAGGTAGGCCCGCTCCTCGGGCAGGCAGCCCGCGGCCTTGAGGTTGCCCTTCCAGTTCTTCAGGTCCACGTTGCGGTGGGCGATGTTGAGGTCCCCGGCGACGACGGCGCGCCGGCCCTCCGCGCCGAGCTCGCGCAGCCGGGCTGTGACCAGGTCCAGGAACGCGTACTTCTCGTCCATCGACGGGGTGTCGAGCGTCCCGCTGTGCACGTACGTGGAGACGACGGTGAGCTCCCCGCCAGCGGCGAGCTCGACGTCGGCCTCGACCCACCGGCCGGTGTTGGTGGCGACGCCGTCGGGCCCCAGCCCCACGCGGACCGCGGCGAGCGGCAGTCGCGAGGCGATCGCGACGCCGGCCCGCCCCTTCGCGGCGGCCTCCGCGTTCGCGAGGTGCCAGACGGCGGGGTCGAGGTGGTCACGCAGGTGCTCCTCGCCCGCCCGGGTCTCCTGGAGCAGCAGGACGTCGGGGCGCCGGGCCTCGAGCCAGGCGCCCATCCCCCGGCGGAAGGCCGCCCGGATCCCGTTGACGTTGGCAGTCGCGATCAGCACCCGCAGATTCTCCCCGACCGGGCACCCTGGTCCGGACGCCGCTCAGGCCCGGGCGCGCTTGGCCTCGTACATCGCCGCGTCGGCCTGACGGAGCAGCAGCTCGTGGTCGGTCCCGGTCCGCGCCGTCGCGCAGCCGACGCTCGCGCTCAGCGGCACGACGACGTCGCCCGCCCGGCGCAGCGGCGCCCGCACCGCGGCGGCGACCCGTTGGGCGACGACGGCGGCCGTCCGCGCGTCGGCGCCCGGAAGGAGCACCGCGAACTCGTCGCCGCCGAGCCGACCGCAGACGTCGCCCGGCCGGGACGCCCGGCGCAGGCGGGTCGCCACCTCGCGGAGCACCTGGTCGCCGGCCTGGTGGCCCAGCCGGTCGTTGATCTCCTTGAACGAGTCCATGTCGACGAAGAGCACGCTGACCGCCTGCTGCGTGTCGTCGGCGAGCGCACCCTCGAGGGCCGCGGTGAAGGAGGCGCGGTTCGCCAGCCCTGTGAGGGCGTCGGTCGTGGCGCGCTCGGTCAGGGCGTCGTGCGCCTCCGCGACCGCGTACGCCAGCCCCATGTGGTTGGCGAGGTTCCGCAGCGCCGCGACCACGACGCCGGGCACCTGCTCGGGCGCGCCGACGAGAAGCCAGCTGCGCACAGCGAGCTGCGGCACGACCGGCAGCGTCAGCGCCAGCCACGCGCACCTCTCGCCCACGGCGGCGTCGAGAAGCGCGACGTCGGCGACGTCCTGCTCGACGGATCCGCGCTCCTCCGGGCCGTCGGCGAGGATCGCCGCCGGCAGGAGCGCGGGCGGGGCCGCCCACACGCCGCGCACGCCCTGCACGACGAGGTCCGTGCCCACGAGGTCGACCTTCGCGATCCGCAGGCCGGGGACCGCCTCGCAGAAGCCCTGGTCGGCGGCCGCCGCGACCCGCCTGATCGACACGTCCTCGGTCACGCCGAGGAGCTGCTCGATGGCCGCCGCGTAGACGGTGGCGACGTCGTCGCGCACCTTCCGTTCGCGGAACATCCAGGCGAGGCGGCGCGCGACGACGACCGTCAGGAACAGCATCGGCACGGTCGCGAAGGCGTGCACGACCTCGTCCTGGGCCACGTGGTCGCCGACGTGCGGCCACAGCACCAGGGCGACCGCGATCGCCACCGTGTACGCCACGGGCCGCAGGTACGCGCGCGACGTCGTGCCCGTCAGCGACCGGAACCACAGCGCGGAGACGAGCGCCGCGATGATGCTCGACGGCACGTCGCTCGTCACGGCGATCGCGAACACCGCCACGGTGTCCACGACGTCGGCCACGATCGCGGTGCGGCCGCGCAGGTAGCCCACGGTCCACGACGCGGCGAGCGTGCCGCCGGCGAGCAGCACGACGACCGCCTCGACCGGGCTCGCGGTGAGCAGCGGCAGCGGCAGGGTGACCGCGAGCGAGAGCAGCGCCAGTCGCGCGAAGAGCCACCGGGTGCTCCGGAGCGCGCCGGACGGCCTGCCCAAGGCAGCACGCAGGCGTCGGAGCTTGGCACGGGTCGGCAGTGCTCCCGTGGTGCTCGTGGGGGGTGCGAGCGTCACGCGGGTCCTTCGGTCGTTCGGCGCGGCAGCGTGGGGATGCGCTGCCAGCCCGCGTCGCGACGGGTTGTCACAGTAACGTCCGGCACGTCCCGGATGCTCCTGCCGGTGCGGGTGATTCCTGCCGTCGCCGCCCCTCCGGCGGGACTCAGCGCGGCGCGAGCGTCCCCTCGTAGGCGGCCCGGATCTCGCCGATGTCGAGCTTGACCTGGCGCATCATGCAGTCCATCGCGCGCCGGCCGGCCTCGCCGGGGGCGAAGACCAGGTCGTCCAGGCCCTTCGGGACGACCTGCCAGGCCACCCCGAAGCGGTCGCGGAGCCAGCCGCACTGGCTGGGTTCGCCGCCGTCGGCCAGGAGGGCGTCCCAGTACCGGTCGACCTCCGCCTGGTCCTCGCACTCCAGGAAGAACGAGAACGCCTCGTCGAGCGCGAACGCCGGCCCGGCGTTGAGCGCCGTCACCCGGTGCCCGTCGAGCTCGAGCTCGACGACGAACACGGTGCCCTCGTCGACGTCGGGCACGCCCGACGGCGCGCGCCGGATCGCGAGGATCCGCGAGTTGGGCACGATGGAGGTCCAGAACCTCGCGGCGTCCTCGGCCTGGTGGTCGAACCAGAGGTGCGTGTGCACGGACATGACGGGTCTCCCTCGGCTGCGGTTGCGGCTGTCGAGGGTGCAGACCACCGGGGCCGTGCGGACTCATCGCCCTCGAGTGGAACGAAGCTGGAGCGCAACGTTCCACTCGAGGGCAGATCACGGCGGTTTCGTTCCACTCGCGAGGAGTGGATCAGCCGGGGCGGCGCCTCAGAGCTGGGACTCGGCCGCCTCGACCACGTTCGCCAGGAGCATGGCGCGCGTCATCGGCCCGACGCCGCCCGGGTTGGGCGAGAGCCAGCCGGCGACGTCGCGGACGGCCGGGTCCACGTCGCCGACCAGGCGGGTGCGACCCGTCTCCTCGTCCACCTGCCGGGAGACCCCGACGTCGAGCACGATCGCGCCCGGCGCGACGTCCTCGGCGCGCACGATGCCGGGCACGCCCGCTGCGGCGACGATGACGTCCGCCGTGCGCAGGTGCGCGTCGAGGTCGCGGGTGCCGGTGTGCGTGAGCGTCACCGTCGCGTTGTGCTCGCGCCGCGTCAGGAGCAGCCCGATCGACCGCCCGACGGTGGTCCCGCGCCCGACGACGACGACGTGCTTGCCCGCCACGGACAGCCCGTACCGCGCGAGCAGCTCCAGGCAGCCGCGCGGGGTGCACGGCAGCGGCGACGTGAGCGGCTCGCTCACGCGCAGCACCAGGCGCCCGAGGTTCGTCGGGTGCAGGCCGTCGGCGTCCTTGGCGGGATCGATGCGCTCGAGCAGCGGCCCCGGGTCGATGCCCTTCGGCAGCGGCAGCTGGACGATGTAGCCGGTGCAGCGCGGGTCCGCGTTGAGCCGGTCGATCGCGGCCTCGACGTCGGCCGTGGTCGCGTCCGCCGGGAGGTCCTCGCGGATCGAGTCGATGCCCACCTCGGCGCAGTCCCGGTGCTTGCCCGCGACGTACGCGTGCGAGCCCGGGTCGTCGCCCACGAGCACGGTGCCCAGGCCGCAGGCGACCCCGCGCTCCCGCAGGGCCGCCACGCGCACCGCCAGCTCGCCCTTGATCGCCGCGGCGACGGCCTTGCCGTCGAGCAGCTCGGCGGTCACTGCTGCAGGCCCGGGTACAGCGGGAACTCGGCGGTGAGCTTCGCGACGCGTGCGCGCAGCGCGGCGACGTCGGCGGACTGGCCGTCCACCAGCGCAGTCGCGATGACGTCGGCCACCTCGCGGAACTCCGCCTCGCCGAAGCCGCGCGTCGCGAGCGCCGGCGTGCCGATCCGCAGGCCGGAGGTCACGCGCGGCGGGCGCGGGTCGAACGGGACCGCGTTGCGGTTCACGGTGATGCCGGCGGCGTGCAGCAGGTCCTCGGCCTGCTGGCCGTCCAGCGGCGACTCGCGCAGGTCCACGAGCACCAGGTGCACGTCGGTGCCGCCGGTGAGCACGGAGACGCCCGCGCCGGCGACGTCGGGGGCAGACAAGCGCTCGGCGAGGATCTGCGCGCCGTCGAGCGTGCGCTGCTGGCGGGCGCGGAACTCCTCGGTCGCGGCGATCTTGAAGGCGGTCGCCTTCGCGGCGACGACGTGCATGAGCGGGCCGCCCTGCTGACCCGGGAACACCGCCGAGTCGATCTTCTTCGCGTGCTCCTCCTTGCACAGGATGAAGCCGGAGCGCGGGCCGCCGATGGTCTTGTGCACGGTCGAGGAGACGACGTCGGCGTGCGGCACCGGCGACGGGTGCAGGCCCGCGGCCACCAGGCCGGCGAAGTGCGCCATGTCCACCCAGAGGGCTGCGCCGACCTCGCGCGCGATCTCGGCGAACGCCGCGAAGTCGAGGTGCCGCGGGTAGGCGGACCAGCCCGCGATGATGACGCGCGGCCGGTGCTCGAGGGCCGTGGCGCGCACCACGTCCATGTCCACCCGGAACGTCGTCGGGTCCACCTGGTAGGAGGCGACGTCGTAGAGCCGGCCGGAGAAGTTGATCTTCATGCCGTGCGTGAGGTGGCCGCCGTGCGCGAGCTCCATGCCGAGGATCGGGTCGCCGACGCTGGCGAGCGCGTGCAGGACCGCAGCGTTGGCCTGGGCGCCCGCGTGCGGCTGGACGTTCGCATGGTCCGCGCCGAAGAGGGCCTTCGCGCGCGCGATCGCGAGGTTCTCGGCGACGTCGACGAACTCGCAGCCGCCGTAGTACCGCTTGCCGGGGTAGCCCTCGGCGTACTTGTTCGTCAGGACGGAGCCCTGGGCCTGCAGGACGGCGCGCGGCACGAAGTTCTCGCTCGCGATCATCTCGAGCGTGTCGCGCTGGCGGCCCAGCTCGAGCTCGAGGACCTCGGCGATCTCGGGGTCGACCTCGGCGAGCGGCGCGTCGAGCACGCGGTCGCGGGAGCGGGCGGAGTCGGGATTGGCGGTCATCGTTCTCCTCGATCAGCAGTGCGAGCCGGGGCGCGCACATGGTGGGCGACCCGGGGCCCAGGCGTACGACCCGTCGTCAGCTGCTGCGTCGCTCCCCGGTGGTTCCCCACCTGACCTGTCCGCCAGTCGCGACCCGGCCCAGGGTAGCAAGGCCCGACGCCGCGATGCCGCGGCATTTCGCGGGGCCGGCCGGCGTCCGCGCCGCCCGGCGCCGTCGCCCGTGCGTCAGGCGCCGGCGGGCAGCGTGCCGCCGGAGCCGAGGATCCGGCGCAGGTAGGCATACGTGAGGTCGCCGAGCGCCTCGTTCTCACCCTCGTACACGTCGGCGAGGTTGTGCACGGCGTCGCGCGCGGTGAACACCCAGACCTCCGAGGTCTCGGGCGGCAGGTACGGCGGGATGGCCAGCAGCAGCTGCGTCCCGATCCCCTTGCCCTGCATGTCCGGGACGACGGCCAGGCGCCCGAGCGTCGCCTTGGCGCCCTCGACCTCGACCCGGATCGAGCCGACCATCCGGGCGCCCACCCAGGCGGCGAGCGTGACGACGTCGGTGCGCGCGAGGTCGGCCCTCAGCTCGTCGAGCGTCTGGGTCAGCGGGGGGATGAAGGGGTCGCCGAACTCCTGCGCCTCGGCCACGAACGCGGCCCGGCGCAGCGTCAGCAGCTCGCCGGCCTCGTCGGTGTCGACGACGTCGATCCTCACCTCGGGCGCATCCATGCCGGACATCGTGGCATCCGCCCGCAGTCGGCCGCGACCGACGCTCCGACCGGCGGACGCCGCGCCGCGCCGCGGGTCAGGCCTCACGCGGCACGTAGTCGATGCCCAGGGTGTGCGCGACGGCGTGCAGCTCGGCCTCGAAGTACGGCCCGACGTCGGCGAACATGAACTCCAGCTGCCCGAGGACTTCGAGCGCGATCACGGAGTACAGCCGGACCCATGCGTGCGCGAAGACCCAGACGGCCCCGTCGGGCACGTCGATGGTGATGAGCTGCCGCAGCGCGGCGAGCTGCTCGACGACGTCGCGCGGCAGGTGCTCGTCGTCCGGCAGCTCGATCGGCTGCTGCTCCTGCCACAGGTCCACGAACAGGTCGAGGAAGATGCGGGCGAACGACTGGCTGTGGCTGCACTCGTCGGTCCAGGTCGCCTTCTCCGGGCCGGCGAAGGCCACGGGCCCGGGCCCCTTCGAGCGGAAGATCAGTCCGAACTCCGCCGGGTGCGCGACCGCCCAGTCACGGAAGGCGCGGATCGCCACGTGGACCCGGGTCGCCACGTCGGGGCCCGCGGCGGTGATCCGTGCGTCGATCTCCCCGGCGACCTCGTGGACGAAGCCGTGGCACATCTCCTGCGTGAGCGCCTCGAGGCTCTCGAAGTAGCGGTAGAGCGCGGGCGCCGTCATGCCCATCTCGCGCGCGATCCCCCGCAGGCTCAGCTCGGCACCCTCGGACGCGACGAGCTGGCGCCGCGCGACCTCCTTGATCTCAGCCTCCGTCGCGGCGCGTTGACGGTCCCGGCGCGACTCCGTCGTCGTCGTCATGACCCCTCCTCCGGTGCGGGACGGCTTCCACGATGCGAGAACAGCGTTGACACACGCGAACAGTATGTGCTCAGGTATACACCGTTAGCAAACACCGTTAGCGAGTGTGTACGACGTTCGCCGTGGCAATCGCCTGTCACCAAGAGTACCCGGAGGCCTGACATGTTCAGCCGACTCGGCCGCCTGGCCCACACCCGCCGACGCCTCGTCATCGGCGTCGCCGCGCTGCTCGCGGCCATCGCCGCGATCGTCGGTCCCGGGGTGGCGCAGGAGGTGAGCGAGGGCGGCTTCAGCGACCCCGAGGCGGAGTCCACCAGGGCCGCCGCGGCGCTCGAGTCCGCGTTCGGCCGTGAGCCCGGCGAGCTCGTCGCCCTGTGGCGCCACCCGACCCTGTCCCCCGACGACCCCGCGTACCAGGCCGAGCTGAGTGCCCTCCTCGCGGACCTGCCGACGGCCGACGTCGCCGCCGTCGTCAGCCCCTGGACACCGGGGCTCCCGGACGACACGCGCGCCGCTCTGGTCGGGGCCGACGGCCGCACGGCGATGGCCGCGATCGCGCTCGCGGGCGACGACGACGAGGAGCGCACCGCCGCCTACGAGCGGATCCAGGACGAGCTGCGCGCGCCCGCGCCCTGGGAGACGCACCTCGCGGGTCTGCGGCCCGCCTACGCGGAGCTCACGGAGCGGTCCGAGGCGGACATCGCCCGCGCGGAGATGTTCGCCCTGCCCGTGCTCCTGGTGCTGCTCGTCCTGATCTTCGGCAGCCTCACCGCCGCCGCCCTGCCCGTCGCCATCGGCGGCATCGCGATCGTCGGGGCGATGCTCGTGCTGCGCGGCATCGCTGCCATCACCGAGATCTCCACGTTCGCGCTCAACGTCACGACGATCCTCGGCCTGGGCCTGGCCATCGACTACTCGCTGTTCATGGTGAGCCGCTTCCGCGAGGAGATCCGGCGGACCGACGACGTCGGCGCGGCGGTGCGGACCACCGTCGCGACGGCCGGGCGGACCGTGGCCTTCTCCGGGCTCACGGTGGCCATCGCGTTCATCGGGCTGCTGTTCTTCCCGCAGATGTTCATGCGGTCGATGGGGCTGGGCGGCATCGCCGTCGTCCTCGTCGACGTCACGCTCTCGCTCACGCTGCTGCCCGCGGTGCTCTCGTGGCTCGGCCCGCGCGTCGACGCCGGGCGCCTCCCCCGCTCGCTCACGGAGCGCGTCCGCGGCCTCGGCCGCCGTCGGCCGGCGACCGTGGACGAGAACGCGGGCGGCTGGGCACGGCTCGCGCGCGGCGTGCTGCGCCGCCCGGTGACGGTCGTCGTCGCCGCGACCGCCGGCCTCGGCCTCCTCGCCGTGCCCGCGCTCGACCTCGTCGCCGGCGAGACCGACGTGCGTGACCTCCCCGCGTCGTCCGTGACCCGCCAGGATGCCGACGTGTTCACGGAGCAGTTCCCCGCCGCCGCGGCCACCACGGTCGACGTGGTGCTCACGGGGTCGGTGACCGACGGCGGGCTCCGCGACGCCGTCGCCGCCATGGCGGCGCTGCCCGACGCCGGCACCGCGCGGGTCGTCGGCCAGGTCGGCGACGGCGCGGCGACGGTGACCCACGTCGAGATCACCACCCCGGGCGACACCGAGGACGACACGACCCGCGACCTCGTCCGCGACCTGCGCGCGATGACCGACGACGGCCGGCTGCCCGGCGTCGGGCCGGACGTGGAGGCCCTCGTCGGAGGCGCGGCGAGCGCAGGCGTCGACGCCGTGGCGGCCATCACGCGCGTGCTGCCGTGGACGCTGCTCTTCGTGGCCGGCGTGACGATGGTGCTGCTGTTCGCGGCGCTGGGCTCCGTGGTGCTGCCGATCAAGGCCGTGGTCATGAACGTGCTGTCGCTCGGCGCCACGATGGGCCTGGTGACCTGGGGGTTCGTGCAGGGACACCTGTCCGGCGCGCTCGACTTCACCACCACCGGGCGCGTCGAGGCCGCGAACCTGGTGCTCATCGGGCTCATCGCGCTCGGCCTGGCCATGGACTACGAGCTGTTCCTGCTCAGCCGCATCCGCGAGGAGCGCCGGCGCGGCAGCGACGAGGCGACGGCGATCGCCCTCGGGCTCCAGCGGTCGGGCCGGACGATCACCTCGGCGGCGCTCCTCCTGGTCGTCGTCCTGGCTGCGATGGCGACGAGCAGCGTCACGTTCCTCAAGGTGATCGGCGTCGGCCTGGCCTTGGCCGTGGCGCTCGACGCGACGGTGGTCCGCGCGCTGCTCGTCCCCGCCACGATGCGGCTGCTCGGCCGGGCGAACTGGTGGCTGCCCGCCCCGCTCGCCCGCCTGCAGGCGCGCCTCGGCCTCGACGAGGGCGACGGCGAGGAGGCGGACGGGACCGAGGCGGCGAGGGCGACCGGTGCGTCGTCGGACGGCGAGCGGGTGCTGGTCTCAGCCCGCTGACGGACGGGCGGTGAACAGGACCCGGGCGGCCCAGGCATCGCGACTACCCTCAGCGCTCGTGGAGACCCAGCACGCCGACCAGACCCCCGCCTCCCCCGAGCCCACGCACTGGGTGCTGAGCCTGTCCTGCCCGGACCGCCCCGGCATCGTGCACGCGGTCGCCGGGCTGCTGGCGGAGCACGGCGGCAACATCACCGAGTCCCAGCAGTTCGGGGACCAGATGAGCGGGCTGTTCTTCATGCGCGTCCAGGTGGAGTCGGCCGCCTCGCGCGCCGAGCTCGCGGCGGCGCTGGACGCGCTGGCCCCGCGCTTCGACATGGTGTGGCAGCTCGACGTCGTCGGCCGGCCCGTGCGGACGCTGGTGCTGGTCTCGCGCGCGGCGCACTGCCTGCACGACCTGCTGTTCCGCCAGCGCGAGGAGGGCCTGCCGGTCGACATCGTCGGCGTGGCCGGCAACCACACCGACCTGGCCGGCCTCGCCGAGTTCTACGGCGTCCCGTTCCACCACGTCCCGGTCACCCAGGCCACCAAGGCCGACGCCGAGGCGCGGCTGCTGGCCCTGGTCCGCGAGCTGGACGTCGAGCTCGTCGTCCTCGCGCGCTACATGCAGATCCTGTCCGACGACCTGTGCCGGGCCCTCGAGGGCAAGGTCATCAACATCCACCACTCGTTCCTGCCGTCGTTCAAGGGCGCCCGCCCGTACGCGCAGGCGCACGACCGGGGCGTCAAGCTCATCGGTGCGACGGCGCACTACGTCACCGCGGACCTCGACGAGGGCCCGATCATCGAGCAGGACGTCGAGCGCGTCGACCACACCAAGAGCGTGGCGGACATGGTCCGGCTCGGTCAGGACGTCGAGCGGCGCGCGCTGGCCCGGGCCGTCCGCTGGCACGCCGAGCACCGGATCCTGCTCAACGGCCACCGGACGATCGTCTTCCGCTGACGGCAACCTTGAACGGCCGGAGCCGTAGGAACGACTTCTTTCGCAAGAAATCTTGCTAAAGGACAGTTGCGCAACTACTGTTGCGAACATGTCCGACGACGCAACCCTCCCCCCGGCGATCACCGACCCGTCGCGGATCCGCGCGCTCGCCCACCCGCTGCGCCTGGAGCTGCTCGACTTCCTCGGCGACGTCGGTGAGGCGACCGCGACGCAGTGCGCCGAGCACACCGGCGAGACCGTCGCGAACTGCTCGTTCCACCTGAGGACGCTGGCGAAGGCCGGGTTCATCGAGCCTGCCCCGAGTCGCGGCCGCGAGAAGCCCTGGCGACCTGTGACGCGCAGTCGCACGCTCGACATCGACCCGGCCGACCCGACCTCGTTCGTCGCGATGTCCGAGCTGGTCGGGCTCGTGGTCACGCGGGAGGCCGACCGGGTCCGCACGTTCATGGCCGCCCACCCGCACCGGCCCGACGCGTGGCGCGACACCGTCAGCGTGACGACGTCGACCTTCTGGGCCACCGCCGAGGAGATGCGCGAGCTCGTCGAGGCCGTCACCCATCTGAGCGAGCGCTTCGCCGGCCGCATGGAGGACCCCGCGCTCCGGCCCGACGGGGCGCGCCTCGGCCGACTGTTCGCGACCGTCAACCCCGACACCTTCCCCGAGGACGACGCCACCCCCGGGACCGACCCGAACCACGAGCCCAGGAAGGACCGGCCATGACCACCCTCGCCGTCGACACCCGCACCTTCCGCCTGCAGCTCGAGCTGCGCGTCGAGCGCCGCCACGAGTGCCCCGACGTAGGCCACCGCGCGTCGTCCGCCGCGCGCAGGGCCGACGCCCGCGCGTCGGCCACCCGGGCCCAGGAGCGGCTCGACCACCTGCGGACCAGCGCGCTGGCCCAGCGCCTCCCCGGCTTCTGACCACCTCACCTCGAGTGGAACGACACCGGAGCACAAGGTTCCACTCGGGACCGGATCACAGCACTTCCGTTCCACTGGGCGGAGGGACGGGGCGCGGACCTCAGCGGCCGGGCAGGTTCCGCGACCGCCGGGACACGGCGTCCACCGTCACCGCCAGCGCCAGCACCACGCCGGTGACGATGGAGCGCAGCGAGCCGTCCGCGTTGAGCAGGGTGAGCCCGGACGAGATGACGTGGATCACTGCGACGCCGAGCACGGCCGACCACGCCGAGCCCCGCCCGCCGAACAGGCTCGTCCCGCCGATGACCGCCGCGGCGATCGCGGTGAGCGTCAGCTCGGCGCCGCCCGTGCTCGTGCTCGCGGCCGCCAGCCTGCCCGCCGACAGCACGCCCGCGAGCGCTGCGAGCGCGGCGCACGCCGTGAACGCCGACAGGTAGACACGGCGGACGGCGAAGCCCGCGCGTCGGGCCGACTCGACGTTGCTGCCGATCGCGCGCACCGAGCGCCCCCAGCGGGTGCGCCGCAGCACGATGTCCGCGACCCAGACCAGGCCGATGAACACCGCCACCAGGCCGCCCACCCCGCGGCTCGTGTTGAGGTACCAGACCGGCACGCCCAGCCCGACGGCGAGCCCGAGGGTCCGCACGGCGATCGCCCCGAGCGACGGCGCGGGCAGCTCCGACTCGAGCCTGCGGCGCCGGTCGACGAGCCGCGTCAGGCCGAACCAGAGCACGACCGCCGCCACCACCCCCGCCGACACGAGCGGGTGCAGGAACGTCTGCTGCGCGAACCGGACGAGCGTCGACTCGTACGGCAGGTTGAGCGACGCCGTCCGGCCGAGCACCTGGGTCTGCAGCCCGACGCCCACCATGAGGCCGGCCAGCGTGATGACGAACGAGGGCACGCCGAGCCTCGTGAACAGCCAGCCGTAGCCCACGCCGAACGCCGCCCCGACCGCGACGGCGAGGACCACGGCCACCCACAGCGGCCAGCCCTCGTTGACCAGGCCGACCGTGACGACCGCCCCGGCGAGGCCGCTCACCGCGCCGACCGACAGGTCGACCTGCCCGAGCATGAGCACGAGCACGACCGCCAGCGTGAGGATGCCGTTGGTGGCCGCCTGGAGCGTGAGGTTCACCAGGTTGTCCGCGGACAGGTACGCGCCGTTGAGCATCTGGAAGACCAGCGCGATGACGACGAGCGAGACGAGCACGGGCACGGAGCCCAGGTCCCGGTCGCCCCAGGTGCGCCAGCGCCAGTCGGGCCGGGCGCCGCCCGGCAGACCGACGCGGTCGGAGATCGGCCCGCTCACGACGCCGCCCCTCTCGGCCGCGTGCCCACACCCGTGATCGCGGCGATGATCTCCTCGTAGCTGGCCGTCTCCGCGTCGAAGACGCCGTTCACCCGGCCGCGGCGCAGGACGACCACCCGGTCGGCGACCGCCTGCACGTCGGCCATGTTCTGGCTGACCAGGACGACGCCGTACCCACGGTCGCGCACGCGCTCGACCAGGTTGAGCACCTCGGCGGTCTGCGTGACCCCGAGGGCCGCCGTCGGCTCGTCGAGGACGAGGACGCGCGGCTCGCCGATCAGCGCCCGGGCGACGGCCACGGCCTGCCGCTGGCCGCCGGACAGCTCGGAGACCTTGGCCCGCACCGACGGCACCCGGGCGGCGAGCTGGCCGAGCAGGCTGAGCGCCGCGCGCTCCATGCCGACCTCGTCCAGGAACGGCCCCCGGTGCAGCTCCTGCCCGAGGAACAGGTTCTCCACGACGTCGAGGTCCTCGCACAGCGCCAGGTCCTGGAAGACGGTCGCGATGCCGAGCTGGCGGGCGAGCCCCGGCGAGCGCAGCAGCACCTCCTGGCCGTCGACGACGACCTCGCCCGCGTCCGGGACCAGCGCGCCGGCCATCACGCCGACGAGCGTCGACTTGCCCGCACCGTTGTCGCCGACGACGGCGACCACCTCGTGCGGGGAGACGTCGAGATCGACGTCGATCAGCGCGCGGACCGCGCCGAAGCTGTGCGTGATGCCACGCAGCGACACGACGGGGGGACGCGTCATCGCTCCTCCTCGAGGAGCCCGAGCTCCCGGCAGGCCTGCTCGTAGGCAGGGGTGCAGATCTGGTCGACGGTGAAGACACCGCCGTCGATGATCACCGACCGGATGTCGTCCAGGGTGACCTCGACGGGCGTGAGCAGTCGGGAGGGGACGCCGTCGACCAGCAGGTCGGCCGTCGGCTCCTCGCCGCGGAGCAGGCGGACCGCGATGGACGCGGCGAGCCGCGCCTCCTGGCCGATCCGCTTGTAGACGGTCATGAGCTGGTCGCCCGAGACGATGCGCTGGATGGCAGCCAGCTCCGCGTCCTGACCGGTCACGGGCGGGACCGGGCGGATGCCCGCGGCGCGCATCGCGGAGATCGCGCCGGCGGCGGTGCCGTCGTTGGCTGCGTAGACCCCGACCACCCGGTCACCGAACTGGCTGAGCTGACCCTCCACCCACTGCTGGGAGGCGTCCGGGCTCCAGTCGGGGGTGTCGAACTCCGCGAGCACGGGGATGCCGCTGCCCCAGAGGGCCTCCTGCAGGCCGTCCTTGATCTCGGCGGCGTTGGAGTCCGTGGGCGCACCGTGCACGAGCAGCACGCCCTCGCCCGGGGCCAGCTCGCGCCCGCCCAGCGCCCGGACCAGCGCGGCGCCCTGGATCTGCCCGACGCGCCCCGCGTCGTAGGCGATGTAGTAGTCCAGCGGTGCCTGGGAGATGAACCGGTCGTAGGCGATGACCGCGACGCCGCGCTCCTCGGCGGCCTCGACGATGCCGCGCGCCGCGATCGAGTCCACGGGGTCGAGGACCAGGACGCCGGCGCCCTGGCTCAGCGCCGACTCGGCCTGCGCCTGCTGGCGGCTCGCGTCCTGACCGGCGTTGGCGTAGATGACGCGGCACTCGGGGCAGGTCTCGGCGATCGCGTCGATGAACATCGGCCGGTCGACGGTCTCGTAGCGCGAGGTCTTCGACTCCGGGAGCAGCAGCGCGATGACGTTCTCGCGGTCGGCGGCGGTCGGACCGGGCACGCAGGCTGCGAGGAGGGCGGCGCAGGCGAGCAGGAGGACGGCGGACCGGGCGCGTGCGCGGCCGGCCCCCGCGCGTCGGGCGCTCACGGGGCACCCGCCGGCACGACGACGCGGGAGGCCTCGACGG
>JAEZZV010000242.1 GCA_023418375.1 Actinomycetes bacterium
GGTCGCCGTGCCGCGCAGGCGCTCGCGCGCGGACGACAGCCGTTACCAGGTCTCCCCCGCCTCGGCCAGGAGCGGCGCGGCCGCCGCGGCCTCCGCCTCGAGCCGGGCGAGGTCCGTGCGCGCGGCGGCGAGCGCGGTCTCGACCTCCTCGCGCCGCATCCGCAGCGCGGTCTCGTCGGCGATCTCCTGCTGCAGGGTCGCCGTGAGCTGGGCCAGGTCGTCGGCGAGCAGGCGAGCCTTGGCGTCGCGCAGGTCGATCTGGATCGTCGCGGCCTTGCGCGCGACCTCCGCCTGCCGGCCGAGCGGACCGAGCTGCCGGCGGATCTCCGCGGTGAGGTCCGACAGGCGCGTCAGGTTCGCCTGCATCGCCTCGAGCTTGCGCAGCGCCTTCTCCTTGCGACGGCGGTGCTTGAGGATGCCCGCGGCCTCCTCGATGAAGCCGCGCCGGTCCTCCGGGGTCGCGCGCAGCACGGCGTCGAGCTGGCCCTGACCGACGATGACGTGCATCTCCCGGCCCATGCCGGTGTCCGAGAGCAGCTCCTGGATGTCCAGCAGCCGGCACGGGGTGCCGTTGATCGCGTACTCGGACCCGCCGCTGCGGAACAGGGTCCGCGAGATCGTGACCTCGGAGTACTCGATCGGCAGGACGCCGTCGTGGTTGTCGATGGTCAGGGCGACCTCGGCACGTCCGAGGGGCGGGCGGCCGGCGGTGCCGGCGAAGATGACGTCCTCCATCGTCCCGCCGCGCAACGACTTCGCGCCCTGCTCGCCCATCACCCAGGCGAGCGCGTCGACGACGTTGGACTTGCCCGACCCGTTGGGTCCGACGACGCACGTGATGCCGGGCTCGAGGTGCAGCGTGGTGGCGGACGCGAAGGACTTGAAGCCCCTCAGCGTGAGCGTCCTCAGGTGCACGGGTGAAGCCTAGGAGGTGTGCGGGCGGCGGCCGGGGAGGCGCTCGCTCACAGGCCGGGGAACCAGAGGGCGATCTCGCGCGCTGCCGAGGCCGGCGAGTCCGAGCCGTGAACGATGTTCTGGGTCACGGACGTGCCCCAGTCGCGCCCGAGGTCGCCGCGGATCGTGCCGGGCGCCGCGGCCGTCGGGTCCGTCGCGCCCGCCATCGCGCGGAACGCCTCGATGACGCGCTGCCCCTCGACGACGACCGCTGCCACGGGACCCGAGCCCATGAACTCCACGAGCGGGCCGAAGAACGCCTTGCCCTCGTGCTCGGCGTAGTGCGCGCGCAGCAGGTCGGCGTCGGGCACCCGCAGGTCGAGCGCGACGAGCCGGTAGCCCTTGGCCTCCAGCCGGCGCAGGACCTCGCCGACGAGGCCGCGGCGGACGCCGTCGGGCTTGACCAGGACCAGGGTGCGCTCCACAGCGGGCGCGGCCGGGGACGCGGTGGCGGCAGACATGGCCGTCACCTTAGCGGCCGTCGGGCCCGCGTCAGGCCGCGGCCGACCCCGCATCCCGCTCCCGCGCGGCCCGCTCGCGGTCGATCCGGGTGCCGAGGCGCAGCGAGACGACCCAGAGCACCGCGAAGATCCCGCCCACCACGAACATCAGCGGCACCGCCAGCCCGCCCGCGACCACCGCCACCTGGAGCACCGACCCGACGACGTAGCCGCCCGGCTGACGGAGCACGGCGGCCGCGAGCACGAGCGACAGGGCGAGCCCGCCACCCAGCACCCACACCACGCGCGGTTCGGCGACGTCCAGCCCGAAGGCGACGAGCGCCGCGAACAGCACGACGCACGCCTCGAGGACCAGCATCGTGGCGGCGAACTGGCGGCGGGCCGAGCGCGGCCGACGGGCGGGGCCGGACGGGCCGGCCGGGCCGGACGGTCTGGCCGGGCCGGTCGGGCCGGACGACGGTGCGGCGCTCACGCTCACCCCCTGCCGAAGAGCAGACGCGCCTCGGCGACCAGGGTGATCGACCCCGTGACGAGCACCCCGGCCCCGGTCGGCGACCCGCCGACGCCCGCCTCCGCGAGGTCGGCGGCCCGCGTGATCGCGTCGTCGAGGCGCTCGACGACGTGCACGCGCTCCTCGCCGAAGACGTCGACGGCGACGGCGGCGAGCTCGTCGACGGGTAGCGCCCGGACCGAGGCGGACCGCGTCACGACGATCTCGTCGAGCACAGGCTCCAGCACCGAGAGGATGTGCTCGGCGTCCTTGTCCGCGAGGATGCCCACGACGCCGACCAGCCGCTCGAACGCGAAGCCCTCCTCGAGCGCGTCCGCCAGGGCCTTCGCCCCCGCGGGGTTGTGGGCGGCGTCGACGAGCACCGTGGGCGAGGATCGCACCAGCTCCAGCCGCCCCGGGGAGTCGACGTCCCCGAACGCGGCCTCCACCACGCCGCCGTCGAGCGTCCCTCCCCCGCGCAGGAGCACCTCCGCGGCCGCGAGCGCGAGCAGCGCGTTGTGCGCCTGGTGCCCGCCGTGCAGCGGCAGGAAGATGTCCGCGTACACCCCACCGGCCGTGCGCAGCGTCACGACCTGGCCACCGACGGCGATCTGCCGGTCGAGCACCTCGAGGTCGACCCCCTCGCGCAGCACCCGGGCGCCGCGCTCGGCGGCCACTGCGAGGATGACCCCGTCGGCGTCGTCGTCCTGGTCCGCAAGGACGAGCGTGGCGCCCTCCTTGACGATGCCCGCCTTCTCCCCCGCGATGTCCGCGATCGCGTGCCCGAGCCACTGCTCGTGGTCGCGGGACACCGGCGCGATGACGGCGACCTCGGCCTCGACGACGTTCGTCGCGTCCCACGCGCCGCCGAGCCCGACCTCGATCACGGCGACGTCGACGGGCGCGTCCGCGAACGCCGCGAACGCCATCACCGTGAGCACCTCGAAGAAGCTGAGCCTGGGGCCGCCCGCGGCGAGCGACCGCTCGTCGACCATGTGCACGTACGGGGCGACGTCCTGCCACACCTCGACGAACCGCTCGGGGCTGATCGGCTCGCCGTCGATGGCGATCCGCTCGGTGACGCTGGTCAGGTGCGGGCTGGTGAACCGCCCGGTCCGCAGGCCGTGCTCGCGCAGCAGCCGCTCGGCCATGCGGCTCGTCGACGTCTTCCCGTTCGTCCCGGTCACGTGCACGACGCGGTAGGCGAGCTGCGGGTCGCCGAGCAGCGAGCACACCTCGCGCACGCGGTCGAGCGTGGGCTCGAAGTCGTGCTCGGGGGAACGGTCGAGGATCGCCGCGTAGACCTCACCCAGGGCGTCGGGTCCCGTGAGGCTCACCGGACCACCTCGACGCGCACGCGCGGACGGGTGGTCGCAGCAGGGAGCGGCAGCGGCAGCAGGAGCGACATGCCGCCCATTGTGGAGCACGTCTCGGCCCCTGCCCCGACGCCGCCCGCGTCGCTGCGCTCGGCAGGACGAAGGGGCAGCCGATGCCGCCCACACCTGGCCCGCTCGTCAGGGCCGGCCAGCGGTTCTGGACCGCTCCGTGGCGCAGCATCGTCTACCTCGGCACCGGCCAGTACCCGGTGATGTCCGGCTCGGCGGTCGAGCAGGCCTGGCGCGGCGGGCCGGGCGCACGCATGTGCGCCAGGCCCGCCGCGTCCGTCGCCCGGGTCAGCCCAGCCGCCGCACCTCGACCGCGGGCTCGGCGTCCGGCACGTCGAGGGCCTCGACGGTGAGCTCGAGCGCGAGGGTCTCGGCCGCCACGAGATCGCGGTGCGCCTCGACGGCGGCCACCTTGTCGGCCGGCACGCGCAGGGTCAGGGCGATCCGGTCGGAGACCTGGAGGCCGGCTGCCTTGCGCTCGTCCTGCACGGCGCGGACGACGTCGCGGGCGTAGCCCTCGGCGAACAGCGCGTCGTCGAGCGAGGTGTCCAGGAGGATCACGCCGTCGCCCGGCAGCACCGCGGCGACCTGGCCCTCGGGCGCATCCTCGGCCACGACGGTGGTCACCTCGTACTCGCCGTCGACCAGCGCGACGGCGCCCGCCTCGGTCTGCACGACGACGCCGTCCGGCCCCTGCGACCAGGCGCCGGCCTTCGCCGCGCGGATCACGTCCTGCACGGCCTTGCCGAGACGCGGGCCCGCGGCCCGGGCGTTCACCGACAGCCGGTTCGCGACGCCGAGGTCGGCCATGCTGACGTCCGCCAGGTCCACGAGCGTCACGTGCTTGATGTTCAGCTCCGCGGCGACGAGGGCGACGTACGGCTCCAGCAGGCCGGGCTCGCGGACCGCGACGGCCAGCTCGCGCAGCGGCTGACGCACCCGCAGGCCGTGCGCCTTGCGCAGGCCGAGGGTGGCCGAGACGACCTCGCGCACCTCGTCCATCGCGGCGACCAGCGCGGCGTCGGCGACGAGCGCGGGCTCCGCCTCCACGTCGACCACCTCGAGGCGCCACGACTCGGCGGACCCGTGCACCGTCCGCGGCTCGGCGTCGCGCACCGGCCAGTCGGTCAGGTGCACGCTGCGCCCACCCGTCAGGCCCCGCCAGATCTCCTCGGTGACCAGGGGCGCGAGCGGCGCCATCACGCGCAGCAGCGCCTCGAGCGCCGTCCAGAGCGTGTCGAACGCGTCGACGTCCTCGTCCCAGAACCGCTGCCGCTGCGTGCGGACGTACCAGTTCGTGAGGAGGTCCAGGTGCAGCCGCACCGACTCGCATGCCCCGGCGATGTCGTAGGCATCCATCTGGGACGTCACGCGGACGGCCAGCTCCCGCGTGCTCGCGAGCAGGTACCGGTCCATCGGGGGCAGGCCGGCGACGCGGTCGGCCGTCACCGCCTGGGCCCGGTAGCCCTCGCCACCCTTCGCGGCTCCCGCGTACAGCGACAGGAAGTAGTACGTGCTCCACAGCGGCAGCAGCACCTGCCGCACGGCCTCGCGGATGCCGTCCTCGACGACGACGAGGTTGCCGCCGCGCAGGATCGGCGAGGACATGAGCGACCAGCGCACGGCGTCCGAGCCGTACACGTCCCACATCTCGACCGGGTCGGGGAAGTTGCGCAGGCTCTTGCTGGCCTTGCGGCCGTCGTCCCCGAGCACGATGCCGTGGCACATGACCGTGCGGAACGCCGGACGGTCGAAGATCGCCGTAGCGAGCACGTGCAGCGTGTAGAACCAGCCGCGCGTCTGCCCGATGTACTCGACGATGAAGTCGCCCGGGTAGTGGTGCTCGAACCAGTCGGTGTTCTCGAACGGGTAGTGCACCTGGGCGAACGGCATCGAGCCGGAGTCGAACCACACGTCGAGGATGTCCGGGATCCGGCGCATCGTGGACCGGCCCGTCGGGTCGTCCGGGTTGGGCCGGGTGAGCGTGTCGATGAACGGCCGGTGCAGGTCCGTCACGGGGACACCGAAGTCCCGCTCGAGCTCCGCCACCGACCCGTAGACGTCGATCCGCGGGTGCGCCGGGTCGTCGCTCGTCCACACCGGGATGGGCGTGCCCCAGTACCGGTTGCGCGAGATCGACCAGTCGCGCGCGCCCTCGAGCCACTTGCCGAACTGGCCGTCCTTGATGTGCTCGGGCACCCAGGTGATCTGCTGGTTCAGCTCGACCATCCGGTCGCGGAACTGCGTCACGCGCACGAACCAGCTCGAGACGGCGCGGTAGATCAGGGGGTTCCGGCACCGCCAGCAGTGCGGGTAGGAGTGCTCGTAGGTCTCGTGACGCACCAGGCGGGGCCGCTGAGGCTCGGCGACGTGCTCGAACGGCCCGGTGCCGTTCTTGAGGTCGCGCACGATGTGCGGGTTGGCCTCGAAGACCTGCATCCCCGCGTAGTCCACGACCTCCGAGGTGAACCGGCCCTTGCTGTCCACGGGCACGACAGGCGTGATCCCGGCCGCCGCGCACACGGCCATGTCGTCCTCGCCGAAGGCCGGCGCGAGGTGCACCACGCCCGTGCCGTCCTCGGTGGTGACGAAGTCGCCCGCGAGGACGCGGTGGTCGCCGTTGTGGCCGACGAAGTACCCGAACGGCGGGGTGTAGCGCAGGCCGACGAGCTCGCTACCGGGGAACGACGTCCGGCCGTCGCGGTCGACGACGATCCGCGCAGCGCCCTCGTCGGGCTCCGAGCCGTCCGGCGTGACGGCGCCGAGCTCGCGGGCGTAGGCAGCCAGCCGCGCCTGGGCGAGCACGACCACCTCGCCCTCGAGGGACGTGCCCGCCGCGGGGACCAGGCGCACGTACTCGACGTCGGGTCCGACCGCGATCGCCTGGTTCGACGGCAGGGTCCACGGCGTCGTGGTCCAGATGAGCAGCAGCTCCCCGGTCTCCAGGCGCACGCCCACGGTGACGGCCGGGTCCTGGCGGTTGGCGTAGACGTCGTCGTCCATCCGCAGCTCGTGGTTGGACAGCGGCGTCTCGTCGCGCCAGCAGTACGGCAGGACGCGGTAGCCCTCGTAGACCAGGCCCTTGTCGTAGAGCTGCTTGAAGCCCCAGATGACCGACTCCATGAAGGACAGGTCGAGGGTCTTGTAGTCGCGGTCGAAGTCCACCCAGCGGGCCTGGCGCGTCACGTACTCACGCCACTCGCCCGTGTAGCGCAGCACCGACTCGCGGCACGCCGCGTTGAACGCCTCGATGCCCATCGCGTCGATCTGGGACTTGTCGGTGATCCCGAGGACGCGCTCGGCCTCGAGCTCGGCGGGCAGGCCGTGCGTGTCCCAGCCGAAGCGGCGCTCGACGCGCTTGCCGCGCATCGTCTGGTAGCGCGGGACGACGTCCTTGGCGTAGCCGGTCAGCAGGTGCCCGTAGTGGGGCAGGCCGTTGGCGAAGGGCGGTCCGTCGTAGAAGACGAACTCGTTGCTGCCGTTCTCGCCGGCGGGACGGGCGTCGATCGACGCCTGGAAGGTCCCGTCCGCGTCCCAGTGCGCGAGGACGTCCTTCTCCAGCACGGGCAGGTCGGGCGACGCGGGGACCGCGGCGGTACCGTCGGTCGAGCGTCGGTGCAGGGGGTAGACCATCGGGGGGACTCCTGGGTACACGGCTGCGGGCTCGTGCGAGGACGACGCCGGCCGCTCGGCCGGGCACCGCGGTACCACCTCGCTTGCCGCCCCGGTCCCGGCCGACAGCCATCGCTGTCCGCCCGTCCTGGGACGACCGCTCTCGCGGGCTGTCACGGGCCCACCCGTCCGGCTCTACTGAGGTCCCGGACCGCCGTGGCGGCTCGGTGCCCGTTCTTCCGGAGGCTCGCCGGTGATGGCCGGGTCGACGCCTGTGCCTCGATGGTACCTGGCCGGTGATGGGACCCCTTCCACGCCTCCCGGCGAGGCTGCCCGGACGGACGGGCGCGACGCCCTGGTGCCCGGGACACCGCCGCCCGGAGGCTCCCCAGGACGACGGCGACTCCCGCCGCCCATCCCCGCTAGGAGATCTCGATGACCGCAACCACCGCCGGTCAGGCCGCCCCCACGGTCGCCGGCACCCCTGTCCCCGACCCAGCGACCGCCCGTGGCGTCGGCCACGCGTCGGCGTCGCGCGCCTGGGCCGGCACCTCCCTGCTCGCCGGCCTCGCGGGGATCGTCTCGATCCAGGCGTCCGCGGCCCTGTCGGTGAACTGGGTCGAGGTCGCCGGTGACCCCGAGGCGATCGTGGCCGACCTGGCCGAGCGGGTGCCCACGCTGCTCGCGTTCCACACGGCGACGGCGCTGTGCACGGTGCTCCTGCTCGTCGCGGCCGCCGGCCTGACCCGGCGGCTGCGGACGGGCACCCCGGCCGGCAGCCTCCTGCCGACGGTGGCCGGCAGCGGTCTGCTCCTGACCGCCGCGGCGGCGCTGCTCGGCGGCGGGCTCGACACGCAGTTCATGTTCGCGCTCGACACGCCCGAGCTCGTGGCGAGCTCCGGCTCGTTCTACTCCGACTGGGTCGCCACGATCCCGTGGCTCTGGGTGGGCGCCGGCGTGAGCGCCCTCGCGGTCGCCGTGGCCGGGCTGCGGCACCGGGCGGTCCCGCGCTGGATCGCCGTCGTGAGCCTGCTGCTGGGCGCCCTGACGGTTCTCACGGGCGTCTCCCCGTTCCAGTACCTGGCGGGCATGGTCGGTCCGGTGTGGCTGACGGTGGTCGCGGCCGGCTTCCTGCTCGGCGACCGGCGCCGGTGACCACAGGTGATGAAACGGTCCCGGGCGGGGCATTCCCTCCGCCCGGGACCGCCGCCTACTGTGGCGCGATGTCGATCACGGGCGGGCTCCCCCGGACCGCCGTCGCCGTCGGCGCCCTGGCGTGGCTCCTCGGGCTGCTCGGACCGGTGGCCTACCTGACCTCAGGCGTCGGGTTCGCCACCGTGGACCCCCTGTTCCTCTTCGTGGACGCGACGGTCGCCGTCGTCTACGGGACGGTCGGAGCCGTGGTGCTCTGGCGGCGCCGGCACCCCGTCGGTTGGATCGTGGCGCTGGCCGGGGTCGGGGGCGGCCTGTCGGCGACCGGCGGCGGCTGGGCCGCCTACGTCTCGACGCACCCCGGGTTCCCCGAGGTCGGCGTCCTGGGGCAGCTCTACGGGTGGGCGTGGATGCCGGGCACCGTCGCGCTGTTCACGGTGGTGCCCTGGCTCGTGCGGGACCACCGGCTGCCCGCTCCCGCCCGCGTCGGCGTCGTGCTCGGTGCGCTCACGGCTGCGGCGCTGCCCGCCGACGGCCTGCTGAGACCCGACACGAGGACCGACGCACCGCTCGTCGCCGTCGTCGTCGTCGGCCTGGTCACGGCAGCGGCGACCGCCGTCCGCTGGCGGCGCGGTCCGGTGGGCGAGCGGCGCGGCCTCGGCCTGCTCGCCCTCGGCGCCGCGCTCATGTCGCTCTCCTTCGTCCCGCTCCTGCTCGTGACCGCCACCCCCGACCTGCTCGTGGCGGTGCCGCTCAGCCACCTGGCGTGCCAGGCGCTCTACCCGGCGGCGATCCTCGTCTCGGTGCTGCGCAACCGCCTGTGGGGCATCGATCTCGTGGTGAGCCGGGCCACCCTCGCAGGGCTCACGACCCTCGGGATGGCGACCGTCTACGCCGCGCTCGCCGCCGGGGCCACGCTCGTCGTCGGGAGCGGCCCCGTCCCCCAGCTCGTCGCGGCGGCCGGGATGGCTCTGGCCCTGGGCCCGACGCGCGACTACCTCGACCCCCGCGTGCGTCGGCTCGTCCACGGCGACGCCGCCGACCCCGGCCGCGCCGCGCTCCGGGTCGGCAGGGAGCTCGCCGGCGGCGGCTCCGCGGACGAGCTCCTGACCGGGCTCGCCCGCAGCGTCGGGGAGTCGCTGCGCCTGGAGTCGGTCGCGCTCCGCGCGAC
>JAEZZV010000125.1 GCA_023418375.1 Actinomycetes bacterium
CGTCGCGCCGTCGCCGCCGGCGGGGCAGGTCGCCGAGGTCGGCGGCGCCGTCGAGCAGCGGGGGCGGCTCCCAGGCCCCGGGGCGGCGCGCCGCGTCGGGCACGACGTCCTCGAGCACGTCGAGCAACGCCGAGAGGTGGGCGGCCCGGGCACGCAGCTTCGCGATGCGCGCCTGGAGGGAGAGCGTGACGGCCTCGATCTCGTCCAGCTCGGCGACGGCGGCCCGCGCCGCCGCCCGGTAGCTCTCCTGACGGGCACCGCCGTCGCCCATCGCCTCGTCCAGGCTCATCGCTCTCCCACCGTCGGCCGGGCGGGCCGCGCCCCTCCCGGCAACCGCCGCGCCGCAGCGTACGCGCGGATCGTCCCGGCTGATGATGATCCAGGCAGATCGCCCCGGTGTGAACCTCGGCGAGCCATCCGGGTGACGGCTGCCCCGGCATGCGCCCCACCGGACGACCGAGGGGCCCGGTCCTGGTGGACCGGGCCCCTCGTCAGCCGAGCCGTGCGAGTGCGGTGCTACTTCAGGTTGCCTGCGCGCCGCTTGTTCCAGACGTCGAACGCGACGGCGAGCAGGAGGACCATGCCCTTGACGACCTGCTGCGGCGAGGTCTCCATGCCGAGCAGCTGCATGCCGTTGCTCAGCACGGCCATGATCAGGCCGCCGACCATGGCGCCCGGCACGGTGCCGATGCCGCCCGTGGTCGACGCGCCGCCGATGAAGCACGCGGCGATCGCGTCGAGCTCGAACATGTTGCCGGCCGCGGGCTGGGCCGCGTTGGACCGGGCCGAGAAGACCAGGCCCGCGACGCCGGCGAGGACGCCCATGTTCAGCATGACGCCGAACGTGATCCGCCGGGTCTTGACGCCGGACAGGGCCGCGGCGTGCTCGTTGCCGCCCAGGGCGTACACGTGCCGGCCGAACACCGACTTCTGGCTGACCACCGTGTAGGCGATCATCAGGACGGCGAGGATGACCAGCACGTACGGCAGACCACGGTTGTGCGCGATCTGCCAGGCGAACCACATCACGACGGCGCCGATGACGACGATCTGCGCGGCGAACGCGCCGAGCGACTGGACGGACTGCTGGTAGGACAGCCGCGCCTGCCGGGCCCGCCACGAGGTCAAGGCGTAGGCCACGACGACGAGGGCGAACACGACGAGCGTGAACACGTCGTACCCGTCGCCGCCCAGCAGGCCGTTGAAGAAGCCCGCGGCGATGTTGGTGTACGGCTTGTTGAACGGGCCGAGGGAGATGTTGTCCAGGACCAGGCCGGTGAGGCCACGGAAGAGGAGCATGCCCGCCAGGGTGACGATGAACGCCGGGATGCCGACGTAGGCCACCCAGAAGCCCTGCCAGGCGCCGATCACCGCGCCGACGACGAGGCCGGCGATGATGCCGACCCACCACGGCATGCCCTCGCGCACGACGACGACCGCGGAGACCGCGCCGACCAGTGCCACGACGGAGCCGACCGACAGGTCGATGTGCCCCGCGATGATCACCAGCACCATGCCGATGGCCAGGATCAGGATGTAGGAGTACTGGAGGACCAGGTTCGTCAGGTTCTCGGGGCCGAGGGACAGCCCGTCGGTGCGCCACGCGAAGAACGCGATGATGAGGACGAACGCGAAGTAGATGCCGCTGCGCTGGATGTTCGAGGTCAGCGCTTCCTTGACTGTCGACAGGGCGCTGCTCATCGCACCTGCTCCTTCTCCTTGGTCATGAGCTCCATGAGCCTTTCCTGGGTCGCCTCGGCCACGGGAACCTCGCCGGTGATCCGGCCGAAGGCCAGCGTGTAGATCCGGTCGCAGATGCCGAGCAGCTCCGGCAGCTCGGAGGAGATCACGACGACCGCCTTACCCGAGGCCACGAGCCTGTTGATGATGGTGTAGATCTCGTACTTCGCGCCGACGTCGATGCCGCGCGTCGGCTCGTCCAGGATCAGCACGTCGGGGTCCGTGTAGATCCACTTGCTCAGCACGACCTTCTGCTGGTTGCCGCCGGACAGCTTGTTGACCGGGACCATGACGTGCGCCGTCTTGATGTTGAGGCTGCTGCGGTACTCCTCGGCGACCTTCAGCTCCTCGTTGCCGTTGACCCAGCCGCGGCTGGACAGCTTGTGCAGGCCCGCGGCGGAGATGTTGCGCTTGACGTCCTCGATGAGGTTGAGGCCGTAGGTCTTGCGGTCCTCCGTCGCGTACGCGATGCCGTTGGCGATGCACTCGGCCACCGAGCGGGTCGCGATCTGCTTGCCGTTCTTGATGACCTTCCCGGAGATGTCCCGGCCGTAGCTGTGCCCGAAGAGGCTCATCGCCAGCTCGGTACGGCCCGCGCCCATCAGGCCGGCGATGCCGACGACCTCGCCGGCCCGGACCGTGAAGGACGCGTTGTCGACCATGACCCGGCCGGCCTGCGTCGGGTGGTACACGGTCCAGTCCTCGACGCGCAGCACCTCGTCGCCGATCTCGGGCGTCCGCTCGGGGTAGCGGTGCTCGAGGTCGCGGCCGACCATGCCGCGGATGAGGCGGTCCTGCGTCGCGGACGGCTCGCGCATGTCCACGGTCTCGATGGTCCGGCCGTCGCGGAGGATCGTCGTCCGGTCCGCAATGTCGGCGATCTCGTTCAGCTTGTGCGAGATCATGATCGAGGTGATGCCGTGCTCCTTGAGCTGGCGCAGCAGGCCGAGCAGGTGAGCGGAGTCCTGGTCGTTCAGGGCGGCCGTCGGCTCGTCCAGGATCAGGAGCTTCACCTCCTTGCTCAGCGCCTTGGCGATCTCGATCAGCTGCTGCTTGCCGACACCCAGGTACCCGACGGGCGTCGTGGGGTTCTCGTGCAGGCCCACCCGCTCGAGGAGCTTGGCGGCCTCGGCGTTCGTCCGGTTCCAGTCGACGAGCCCGCTGCGGCCGCGCTGCTCGTTGCCCAGGAAGATGTTCTCGGCCACCGACAGGTAGGGGATCAGCGCCAGCTCCTGGTGGATGATGACGATGCCCTTGGCCTCGGAGTCGTTGATCGACCCGAACTTGGCGTGCTCACCCTCGAAGAGGATGTCGCCCTCGTAGTCGCCGTGCGGGTACACCCCGGACAGCACCTTCATCAGGGTGGACTTGCCGGCGCCGTTCTCGCCGCAGATCGCGTGGATCTCGCCCCGCTCGACCGCGAGCGAGACGTCCTGGAGCGCCTTGACCCCGGGGAAGGTCTTGGTGATGCCGCGCATCTCCAAGATGTGGTCAGTCATGGTCCTCGCCTCTCATCGACGTTCGGTCGACCCGGTGCCGGGCCCGGGGGGAAGGGGGGGCCCGGCCCGCCCCG
>JAEZZV010000146.1 GCA_023418375.1 Actinomycetes bacterium
GGCCGGGGGGGGGGGGTTGACGCCCCTGATCGCGGGGGGAGCTCGCGGGCCTGCCGCCAGAGGCGGGCGCCGAGGACCGTCTCGGCGCTCGCGGCGCGCTCGCCCCAGGCCGCCGGGTCGAGGGCCGGCAGGCCGGGCACGCAGTCGGGCGGCTCGGCGGTCAGCCACGAGACCGGCCGCCCGTCCGCGGCGATCGCGTCGAGCGTCCCGGCCACGAGCGCCCGCCGGTCGGCGGCCACGTAGGTGAGAGCCCACGAGCTCAGCACCACCAGGTGCGCCCGCTCCCCCGCCTCGTCCGCCGCGCCGAGTGCCTCGCGCGCCACCGCGTCGACGTCGGCCACCATGTCGCCGCGCACGAGCCGCGGCGGGTCGGCCCGCACCAGCTCGACCGCCGCGCGGAACCGCTCGAGCCGCTCGGGCTGGTCCGGCCAGATGCACGCCTCGAGCCAGCGGAGCTCCGCGTCGTCGTCGGCCCGGACGGGCGAGAGGTCAAGGCCCACCCGCCCGACGACGCGCGGCAGCGCCAGCCCCCGGACCGAGCCTCCGCGCAGCTCGCCCTGCGTCACGACGCCCGACGCCGGGTCGCCCAGCACCGCACCGCCCCGGGTGCCGGGCGCACCGATCTCGATGCGGTACCTGTCCAGGGCCAGCAGCAGGCCGGCGCTGGCGCCCATCTCCAGCAGCACCACCGGGGCGTCGGGGACGTCGGCGGCGGCGTGGGCGACGAGGGCGCCGATGTGCACCGCGCGGTTCGCCTCGTTCGTCTGCGTGCCGCGGGACGCGATGACCCTGCGCAGGTGGTCGGCGTGCGCGAGGGCCGTGGCGCGGACGTCGGGCCACGGGTCGCCGTCGGGCACGGGGCCGCCGGTGACGCTCGGGTACCAGCGGGCGGCGGGGACATCGGGCCGGGCGAGCACGAGGTCGTGCAGCGCCGCGAGCAGGAGGATCGGGCGTGCCTGCCCCGGCCGGGCCGCGAGCAGGAGGCCGGCGACGTCGTCGTCCGCGGCCGCCCCGAGCGCGATCGCGCGGTAGAGCCGCAGCTCGGTGAACGCCTCGGCGAACTGCCGGAGCATGTGCTGGATCTCGGGGACGGTCGTCGCGTGCGCGTCGTGGACGGAGGCGCTCATGAGGCACGGTACGACGCCGCACCCACCTCCCGCCGCTCCCGCCTCCCGCCGCGCGCGCCTGCTCGGCGTCCGTCGCCGCCCTCGGGTCGGGGGACACTGGAGGCAGCAGCAGTCGCCGACGAGGAGTCACACGTGCCCCAGGGAGTTGTCCGTTGGTTCGACGCCGAACGTGGGTTCGGCTTCATCGACCGCGGGGAGGACGCCGAGGACCTGTTCGTGCACGCGTCGGAGGTCCTCGGCGGCGACGGCGCGCGCGTGCTCCGCGAGGGCCAGGTCGTCGAGTTCGAGGTCGGCGAGGGCGACCGGGGCCCGCAGGCACGCCGCGTCCGGATCACGGGCGACCAGGCCGCCGGTGCGCCCCTCGGCGTGCTCGGGACGGTGGCCTGGTACGAGCCCGGCAAGGGCTACGGCTTCGTCACCCCGGACGGCGGTGGTGGCGAGATCTTCGTGCACAGCTCGGCGATCGTGGGTGGCGGGGTCATCTCGGAGGGGCAGCGGGTCGCCTTCCTCGTCGTCGAGGGGGAGAAGGGCCCCCAGGCGGACCACCTGCTCCCGCTCGGGGCCCAGGCGGCCCCGGCCCAGGCGCCCGACGGCGCGGACGGCACCGTGACGTTCTTCGACCCGGACAAGGGCTTCGGCTTCATCGCGCCCGACGCCGGCGGCGACGACCTGTTCGTGCACGCCCGTTCCCTGGTGGGTGGGCTCCGCGAGCTGGCCGACGGGGACCGCGTCAGGTACGTCGTCGCGGAGGGCGACAGGGGACGGCAGGCGCGTGACGTGGAGGTCGTGGGCGGTGCGTCGCGGCGGTCCGCCTCTGCGGCGCCCCGCGGCCGCTCGGAACTGCCGCGGTCGCAGGCACGCGGCGGCGACGGCCCGGTGCGCGGCGGCGAGGGCGTGGTGGCGCGCTACGACGCCGACCGCGGCTTCGGCTTCATCACGCCCGACGCGGGCGGGGCGGACCTGTTCGTGCACGCCTCGGTCGTCCGCGGCTCCGAGCCGTTGGAGGCCGGGGACCGGGTCCGGTACTCGGTGCGCCAGAGCGACAGGGGCGCGCAGGCCGACCGCGTCGAGCGCGTCTGACGGGACGACGTCGGCGCCCGAGCGGCCGTTCTTGAGTCGACGGCGCTCAACTCTGTGCCGCCCGGCTTGCGCTGGGCGGCGCGCCGTCGCAGACTTGAGCGCAGAAGGCTCAAGACCAGCCCGCATCCGGGCGCCCCGAACGAAAGGCACCGTCCATGGCACGCGCCGTCGGCATCGACCTCGGCACCACCAACTCCTGCGTCTCCGTCCTCGAGGGCGGCGAGCCCACCGTCATCGCCAACGCCGAGGGTGCGCGCACGACGCCGTCGGTCGTCGCGTTCAGCAAGAGCGGCGAGGTGCTGGTCGGCGAGATCGCCAAGCGCCAGGCCGTGACGAACGTCGACCGCACCATCACCTCGGTCAAGCGGCACATGGGCACCGACTGGGACGTCAAGATCGACGACAAGGACTACACGGCGCAGGAGATCTCCGCGCGCGTCCTCGGCAAGCTCAAGCGCGACGCCGAGCAGTACCTGGGCGAGCCGGTCACCGACGCCGTCATCACGGTCCCCGCGTACTTCAACGACGCCCAGCGCCAGGCCACGAAGGACGCCGGCCAGATCGCGGGCCTCAACGTGCTGCGCATCATCAACGAGCCGACGGCGGCCGCGCTCGCCTACGGCCTCGACAAGGGCAAGGAGGACGAGCTCATCCTCGTCTTCGACCTGGGTGGCGGCACGTTCGACGTGTCCCTCCTCGAGGTCGGCAAGGACGAGGACGGCTTCTCCACGATCCAGGTGCGCGCGACGTCCGGCGACAACCACCTGGGCGGCGACGACTGGGACTCGCGGATCGTCGAGCACCTGATCAAGGAGGTCAAGAACTCCTCCGGCGTCGACCTGTCCAAGGACAAGATCGCCCTCCAGCGCCTCCGCGAGGCCGCCGAGCAGGCGAAGAAGGAGCTGTCCTCCGCGACGAGCACGACCATCTCCATGCAGTACCTGTCGATGAGCGAGAACGGCCCGATCCACCTCGACACCAAGCTCACGCGCGCGCAGTTCGAGCAGATGACCGCCGACCTGCTCGACCGCACCAAGGCGCCGTTCCACGCCGTCATCCGCGACGCCGGCATCAAGCTGAGCGACATCGACCACGTCGTCCTCGTCGGCGGCTCGACCCGCATGCCCGCGGTGTCTGACGTCGTCACCGAGCTGACCGGCGGCAAGGAGCCCAACAAGGGCGTGAACCCGGACGAGGTCGTCGCCGTCGGCGCCGCGCTCCAGGCCGGCGTCATCAAGGGCGAGCGCAAGGACGTGCTGCTCATCGACGTCACCCCCCTGAGCCTCGGCATCGAGACCAAGGGCGGCGTGATGACCAAGCTCATCGAGCGGAACACGGCCATCCCGACCAAGCGCTCGGAGATCTTCTCCACGGCCGAGGACAACCAGCCGTCCGTCCTCATCCAGGTGTTCCAGGGCGAGCGCGAGTTCGCGCGCGACAACAAGCCGCTGGGCACGTTCGAGCTCACCGGCATCGCGCCGGCGCCGCGCGGCATCCCGCAGATCGAGGTCACCTTCGACATCGACGCGAACGGCATCGTGCACGTGTCCGCGAAGGACCGCGGCACGGGCAAGGAGCAGTCGATGACGATCACCGGCGGCTCCGCGCTGCCGAAGGACGACATCGAGCGGATGATCAAGGAGGCCGAGGCGCACGCCGCCGAGGACAAGAAGCGCCGCGAGGAGGCGGAGACCCGCAACCAGGCCGAGGCGCTCGTCTACTCGACCGAGAAGGTCCTGCGCGACAACGGCGACAAGGTGCCCGACGACGTGAAGACGCAGGTCACCGCCGCCGTCGGCGAGCTGCGCACCGCGCTCGAGGGCGACGACATCGAGGCTGTGAAGGCCAAGCAGGCCGCGCTGTCCGCCGTCGCGCAGAAGATCGGCGAGGCGATCTACGCGGCCGACTCCGCCGCCACGGCCGACGCCGGCCCGGCCGCCGCGGACGGTGCCCCCGCCGCCGGCCCCGCCGACGACGACGTGGTCGACGCCGAGATCGTGGACGAGGACGAGACCAAGTGACCGATCACCACCAGCACCACGGTCAGCACGCCGCCGGGGGTGGGGCCGCCCGCAACGACGACCCCACCGCCGTGCGGTTCACCGACAAGCGGCGCATCGACCCGACCACGGGCGCCGTCCGCCAGCCGTCGCCCGACGACGTCGCGGCGCCTCACGGCGACCCGCTCGCCGGCGCGCCGGGCACGCC
>JAEZZV010000159.1 GCA_023418375.1 Actinomycetes bacterium
CGCCACGGGCGTCAGGACCAGCGCGACGACGACGGCGCCCCCGGCCACCAGCTGCGCCGCGCGGCCCCCGAGGCGCGGCCAGAGCAGCCCGAGGAAGGCCGCTGCCGCTGCCGCGTCGAGCCCCCACCGCCGGGGGTCGCCGACCGCGTTGCCGGCGAGCGCGCCGAGCAGCGTGAACGCGTTCCACAGCACCAGGACGCCGACGCCGGTCCACCAGAAGCCGGTCCTGGCGAGCTCCAGGTCACGCTGCGCCGTGGCGACCGCCATCGACTCGTCGATCGTCACGTGCGCCGCGGCGAGGCGCCGGACGCCGGTGAGCCGCAGCAGCGGGGCCAACGCCGCCCCGTAGAGCGCGTTGCGGGCGCCGAGCAGGGCGGCCGTGCCCACAGCCGCGAGGCCGGCGCCGCCGGCGCCGAGCACCCCCACGAAGGCGAACTGGGAGCCGCCGGTGAACATGAGCAGGCTCAGCGCCACGGTCTGCCAGACGTCCAGCCCGGCCGCCACCGACAGCGCGCCGAACGAGATGCCGTACACCCCGGTCGCGGCGGCGACCGAGATCGCCTGACGGAGGACCGCGCGTCGGCCCGGGCCGTGGACGCCGTGCGCGTCGGCCGGCCCGGGATGGGTGCGGGGACCGGCCGGGGACACGTCCCCGAGTATGGCCCGGCTCGCGGCGCGCGTCGGGCCGTGGGCCTACCCTGTGCCCCATGCCCGACGCCCCCGCCCCCGCGCCCGTGGACACCGTCGACACCCAGTACGAGGACCTGCTCCGCCGCGTCCTCGCCGAGGGCGTCGCCAAGGGGGACCGCACGGGCACGGGGACCCGGAGCGTGTTCGGCCACCAGATGCGCTACGACCTGTCGGCAGGCTTCCCGCTGGTGACGACCAAGCGTGTGCACCTGAGGTCGATCGTCCACGAGCTGCTCTGGTTCCTGCGTGGCGACTCGAACGTCGCCTGGCTGCGCGAGCACGGCGTGACGATCTGGGACGAGTGGGCGGACGAGGACGGCGAGCTCGGCCCGGTCTACGGGGTGCAGTGGCGGTCCTGGCCCACGCCGGACGGTGGTCACGTGGACCAGATCGCCGCCGTGGTGGACGGGATCCGCCGCGACCCGGACTCGCGGCGGCACATCGTCTCGGCGTGGAACGTCGCGGAGCTGCCGAAGATGGCGCTCGCGCCCTGCCACGCGTTCTTCCAGTTCTACGTGGCCGACGGCCGCCTCTCCTGCCAGCTCTACCAGCGCAGCGCCGACCTCTTCCTCGGCGTGCCGTTCAACCTGGCCTCGTACGCACTGCTCACCCACATGGTGGCGCAGCAGACCGACCTCGAGCCCGGCGACTTCGTGTGGACCGGCGGGGACTGCCACATCTACGACAACCACGTCGAGCAGGTGACCACGCAGCTCGGGCGTGCGCCGTTCCCCTTCCCGCAGCTGCGCCTGCGCCGTGCGTCGTCGATCTTTGACTACGCCTTCGAGGACGTCGAGGTGGTCGGCTACCAGCACCACCCCGGCATCGCGGCGCCGATCGCCGTCTGAGCGGGCGACCGTGCCGCGCCTCGCCGCGATCTGGGCCCAGTCGGCCGACGGCCTCATCGGTCGTGACGGCGTCCTGCCGTGGTCCCTGCCGGAGGACCTCGCGCACTTCCGTGCGCTGACGGCCGGGCACGTCGTCGTCATGGGGCGCGCGACCTGGGAGTCCCTCCCGCAGGCGTACCGACCGCTGCCGGGCCGGGAGAACGTCGTCCTGTCCCGTGCGGGCTTCGACGCGCCGGGAGCAACGGTGGTCCCGGACGTCGAGGGCGCCCTGCACGTGGTCGGCGACCGCCCCGGGTGGGTCGTGGGCGGCGCGCAGGTCTACGCGGCGCTCCTCGACCTCGTCGACCGCGTCGAGGTGACCGACGTGGACGTGCTCGTGGGGGAGGGCGTGCGTGCGCCCCGGCTGGGGGCCGGGTGGCGCACCCTCGCGGTGGACCCGGCCGACGGCGGCTGGCACGTCTCGCGCACGGGCTTGCGCTACCGCTTCCGCACGGTCCTGCGCGGTTGATCCGCACGGCCCCCGACGACGGGCGCGCGCGTCGTCGGGCAGCGGGTCGCGGAACGGAACGTCCGGGCGGCGACGTGGCATGCGACGGTAGGTTGTGCGCCATGGTTCCCGTGACTGCCAGGCCTTTCGGCGCGCTGCTGACGGCGATGGTCACGCCCATGACGCCCGAGGGCTCCGTGGACGTCGCTGCCGGGGTCGCGCTCGCCAAGCACCTGGTGGACCACGGGCACGACGGCGTCGTCCTGAACGGGACCACCGGCGAGGCGCCGACCACCCACGCGCCCGAGAAGGCCGAGCTGGTCCGCGCGGTCGTCGAGGCGGTCGGGGACCGCGCCCTGGTCGTGGCGGGTGCCGGCTCCAACGACACCGCCCACGCGGTCCGGATGGCCGAGCAGGCGGCCGAGGCGGGCGCCCATGGGCTCCTGGTCGTCACGCCGTACTACTCGCGACCGTCGCAGGAGGGCGTCTACCGGCACACCGTCGCCGTCGCCGACGCGACCGACCTGCCAGTCATGCTCTACGACGTGCCGGGGCGCACCGCCGTCCGGTACGCCCCGGAGACGCTCGACCGCCTCGCCGAGCACCCGCGCATCGTCGCCGTGAAGGACGCCACGGGCGACCCGCAGACGGCCCTGCGGCACATCGCGCGCACGGGCCTGGCCTGGTACTCGGGCGACGACGGCCTGCTGCTGCCGTTCCTCGCCGTCGGCGCCGTCGGCCTGGTCAGCATGTCCGCGCACCTCGTGGGCGACGAGCTGGCCGCGGTCATCCGCGCCTTCGACGACGGCGACGTCGTCAAGGCGCGCGCCCTGTTCGTCGAGCTGCTGCCCGTCATCGACGTGGTGTGCGGCTCCGGGAACGGCGCCCTGCGGTGCAAGGCCGCCCTGAACCTGCTGGGGCTCATCCCCAGCGCCACCATGCGGCTGCCCCACGTGGGCGCCGACCCGGCCGAGACCGAGCTCGTGCGAGACGTGCTCGTGTCCGCCGGCCTGCTGCCCTGACCGGAGGCCACATGTCCCACCCGCACCCCGAGCTCGGCCTGCCGCCGGAGCTCGCCCCTGGCACGCTCCGCATCGTCCCCCTCGGTGGGCTGGGCGAGATCGGCCGGAACATGAGCGTGCTGGAGTACGAGGGCCGGCTGCTCGTCGTCGACTGCGGCGTGCTGTTCCCCGAGGACCACCAGCCCGGCGTCGACCTGATCCTGCCGGACTTCGACCACATCGCCGACCGGCTCGGCGACATCGAGGCGCTCGTGCTCACGCACGGGCACGAGGACCACATCGGCGCCGTGCCGTACCTGCTGCGGCTGCGCCCGGACATCCCCGTCGTCGGCTCGCAGCTCACCTTGGCGTTCGTCGAGGCGAAGCTGCGCGAGCACAACATCACGCCCTACACGCTCGGCGTGAAGGAGGGGCAGCGCGAGCGGCTCGGCGTCTTCGACTGCGAGTTCGTGGCCGTCACGCACTCGATCCCGGACGCGCTCGCCGTGTTCATCCGCACCCCCGCGGGCACCGTGCTGCACACGGGCGACTTCAAGATGGACCAGCTGCCGCTCGACGGCCGGATCACCGACCTGCGCGCCTTCGCCCGCCTCGGCGAGGAGGGCGTCGACCTGTTCATGGTCGACTCGACCAACGCCGAGGTCCCCGGGTTCATCACCCCCGAGGTCGAGATCGGACCGGTGATCGACCAGCTCTTCGGCGAGGCGGATCAGCGCGTGATCGTCGCGTCCTTCGCGTCGCACGTGCACCGTGTGCAGCAGGTGCTCGACGCCGCGGCCGCGCACGGACGGAGGGTCGCGCTCATCGGCCGCTCGATGGTGCGCAACATGGGCATCGCCGCCGACCTCGGGTACCTGCACGTGCCCGACGGCGTGCTCGTGGACGCCAAGGAGGTGGACCGGCTGCCGCCTCAGGAGCAGGTGCTCATGTGCACGGGCTCCCAGGGCGAGCCGATGGCGGCGCTGTCGCGCATGGCGAATCGGGACCACAAGATCGAGGTCGGCCGCGGCGACACGGTCATCCTCGCGTCGTCGATGATCCCCGGGAACGAGAACGCCGTCTTCCGGGTCGTCAACGGGCTCACCCGGCTCGGGGCGCGCGTCGTGCACCAGGGCAGCGCGCGCGTGCACGTCTCCGGGCACGCGAGCGCGGGGGAGCTCCTGTACTGCTACAACATCCTCCGCCCGCGCAACGTCATGCCGGTGCACGGCGAGGTCAGGCACCTCGTGGCGAATGGCGCGATCGCCGTCCGCAGCGGCGTGCCGGCGGAGAACGTGGTCCTGGCGGAGGACGGCGTGGTCGTCGACCTGGCCGACGGTCAGGCGCGGATCGTCGGTGCTGTGCCGTGCGGCAACGTCTACGTCGACGGGTCGAGCGTCGGCGGGATCACCGACGCCGAGCTCAAGGACCGTCGGATCCTGGGGGAGGAGGGGTTCATCTCGGTCTTCGCCGTCGTGGACTCCCAGTCCGGCAAGGTCCTCGCCGGCCCGACGATCAACGCGCGCGGTGTCGCCGAGGACGACGAGGTGTTCGAGCAGATCCTGCCCGACGTCATCCGCGCCCTCGAGGACGCCGTCACGTCGGGCACGGTGGACGCGCAGCAGCTCCAGCAGGTGGTGCGCCGCGTGGTCGGGCGCTGGGCGTCGAACCGCCTCCGCCGGCGGCCGATGATCATCCCGGTCGTCATCGAGGCGTGACGTCGCCGGTCGCGCACCGGGGCCCGGCGCGCGACGACGACACGGCCCGCTCCCGTCCCCGGCTCGGCGGGTTCGCGCAGGTACCGTGGACGCCATGGCCGGCCGGACCCCCGTGACCGCCGGGCGCGCTGCGCCCCGCGGGACGCAGCGCGCTGCC
>JAEZZV010000195.1 GCA_023418375.1 Actinomycetes bacterium
ACCGCGGCCTGCGGCGTCGCGACGGTGGCGGGCGCGGTCGACGTGACGGCCGAGCGCTCGGCGGCCGCCCCGTCTGTCGCCGTCCCCTCGGCCTGCGCGGCCGCCTCGTCCGCACCCTCGTCCGGCTGCGCGATCTTGACCTCGAGGTTGTACAGGAACGTGACCGACTCCTCCTTGATGGCGTCGGTCATCGCCTGGAACAGCTGGAAGCCCTCGCGCTGGTACTCCACCAGCGGGTCGCGCTGCGCCATCGCCCGCAGGCCGATGCCGTCCTTGAGGTAGTCCATCTCGTACAGGTGCTCGCGCCACTTGCGGTCGAGGACCGAGAGCACGACCCGACGCTCGAGGTCACGCAGGTTCTCCGCACCCAGCTGCTCCTCGCGACGCTCGTAGGCGACCCGCGCGTCCGAGCGCAGCTCCTCCAGCAGGAGGTCGCGCGTGAGGCGCTGCGCCGACCCGGCCTCCTCGACGACCTCCTCCGGCGTGATCGAGACCGGGAAGACGAGCTTCAGCGCGGCCCAGAGCTGGTCGAGGTCCCACGTCTCCGGGGTCCCCTCGGCCGTGGTGGCGTCCACGTACGCGGCGATGACGTCGCCGATGAAGTGCTGCACCTGCTCGTGCATGTCCTCGCCCTTGAGCACGCGGCGGCGCTCGGCGTAGATGACCTCACGCTGGCGGGACATGACGTCGTCGTACTTGAGGACGTTCTTGCGGACCTCGAAGTGCCGCGCCTCGACCTGGGACTGGGCGCTCTGGATGCCGCGCGTGACCATCTTCGACTCGAGCGGCAGGTCGTCCGGGTAGGCGGCGCGGTTCATCATCGACTCGGCCAGGCCCGAGTTGAACAGGCGCATGAGGTCGTCGGTCATCGACAGGTAGAACCGGGACTCGCCCGGGTCACCCTGGCGGCCCGAGCGTCCGCGCAGCTGGTTGTCGATGCGGCGGGATTCGTGGCGCTCGGTGCCCAGCACGTACAGGCCGCCCAGCTCGACCACCTCGTCGTGCTCGGCCGCGACGGCCGCGCGCGCCTTCTCCAGGGCGGCCGGCCACGCGGCCTCGTACTCCTCCGGGCTCTCCGCCGGGTCGAGGCCCTGCTCGGCGAGCGCCTGCACGGCCATGAACTCCGCGTTGCCGCCGAGCATGATGTCCGTGCCGCGGCCCGCCATGTTGGTGGCGACCGTCACGGCACCCTTGCGACCCGCCTGCGCGACGATCGAGGCCTCGCGGGCGTGCTGCTTCGCGTTGAGCACCTCGTGCGGGACGCCCATCCGGCGCAGCATCTGCGAGAGCCGCTCGCTCTTCTCGACGCTGACCGTGCCCACGAGCACCGGCTGGCCCTTGGCGTGCCGCTCGACGATGTCGTCGACGACAGCCTTGAACTTGACGTCCTCGTTCTTGTACACGAGGTCCGGCTGGTCCTTGCGGATCATCGGCTTGTTCGTCGGGATCGGCACCACACCGAGCTTGTAAGTGCTCATGAGCTCGGCGGCCTCGGTCTGGGCCGTGCCGGTCATGCCGGCGAGCTTGTCGTACAGACGGAAGTAGTTCTGCAGCGTGATGGTCGCCAGGGTCTGGTTCTCAGCCTTGACCTGCACGCCCTCCTTGGCCTCGATGGCCTGGTGCATGCCCTCGTTGTAGCGGCGGCCGGGCAGCATGCGGCCCGTGTGCTCGTCGACGATGAGGACCTCGCCGTTCATGACGACGTAGTCCTTGTCGCGCTTGTAGAGCTCCTTGGCGCGCAGCGCGTTGTTGAGGAAGCCGATCAGCGGCGTGTTCAGCGACTCGTACAGGTTGTCGATGCCGAGGTAGTCCTCGACCTTCTCGATGCCGGGCTCCAGCACGCCGACGGTCCGCTTCTTCTCGTCGACCTCGTAGTCGACCTCCGGGTGCAGCCGCAGCGCCATCTTGGCGAACTCGGCGTACCACTTGTTCGCGTCGCCGGACGCGGGGCCGGAGATGATGAGCGGGGTCCGGGCCTCGTCGATGAGGATCGAGTCGACCTCGTCGACGATCGCGAAGTTGTGCCCTCGCTGGACGAGCTCCTCGGGGCGCCAGGCCATGTTGTCGCGCAGGTAGTCGAAGCCGAACTCGTTGTTCGTGCCGTAGGTGATGTCCGCCTGGTACTGCTTGCGGCGCTCCTCGGGCTTCTGACCGGTGACGATGCAGCCGGTGGTCAGGCCCAGGAACCGGAAGACGCGGCCCATGAGCTCGCTCTGGTAGGACGCGAGGTAGTCGTTGACCGTGACGACGTGCACGCCCTTGCCGGTCAGCGCGTTGAGGTAGGCGGGCGCCGTGGCGACGAGCGTCTTGCCCTCACCGGTCTTCATCTCGGCGATGTTGCCGAGGTGCAGCGCAGCCCCACCCATGAGCTGGACGTCGAAGTGCCGCTGGCCCAGGGTGCGGCGCGCGGCCTCGCGGACCGCGGCGAACGCCTCGGGCAGGATGTCGTCGAGAGTCTCGCCGTCGGCCAGTCGGGCCTTGAAGCGGTCGGTCTCCTCGCGCAGCTCGGCGTCGCTGAGCGCCTCGAAGCTCGACTCGAGGGCGCCGACCTGCTCCGCGATCCCGGCGAGCTTCTTGAGGGTCCGGCCCTCGCCCATCCGCAGGACCTTGTCGAGGATCGAAGGCACGCGCGTCTCCCAGTGTCCGTGTGCCCGCGCCGTGCGGCGCGGGCGGGGCCCGTCGCGCGCCCACCGGCTCGACGGACGCTCCGTCGGGCCGCCCGGGCACAGGCCACCCACCATCGTAGGCGAGTCAACGCCCACGCCCTGAACCAACGCCCTGCCCTCCCGCAGGGTTCCCGGCGGGCACAGGGCGGACGCCCGCGCCGGGGCGGCTCAGGCGGCGAGCGCCGTCACGAGCGGGGCGACGAGGTCGCCGTGGGCGGCCTCCCCCGGCG
>JAEZZV010000205.1 GCA_023418375.1 Actinomycetes bacterium
GCCGTCGCCTGGACCGGCAACCCCTGGTCGACCGCCGCACTCGCCGGCGGGATCGTCGCCGTCGTCGTCGTCGCGGCCGCCTGGCTCGCCGCCACGGTGCCCCCACCGGCCGCGGCGGCCCCGCTCACCGCACCGCCGGAGCGGGGAGCCCTGCCGGCTCCGTCCATCACCGCTCCGGCGGCCGTCCCGCCCCCTCAGTCGGCCCCGGGCGTTGGGCCCGACCCCGTACAGTGACGCCGTGAGCTCCACCGCACCGCCGAACGACAGGATCGTCTGGGTCGACTGCGAGATGACGGGGCTCGACCCCGTCGCCGACGCGCTCATCGAGGTCGCCGTGGTGGTGACCGACTCGGAGCTGAACGTGCTCGGCGACGGCGTCGACGTGGTCATCACCCCGCCCGCCGAGGCGCTCGAGCAGATGGTTCCGTTCGTGCGGCAGATGCACACGACGTCGGGGCTGCTCGAGGCGCTGCCCGGGGGCACGACGCTCGAGGAGGCGCAGGCGCTCGTCCTGGACTACGTCCGCGCCTGGGTGCCCGAGTCGGGCAAGGCGCCCCTCGCGGGCAACTCGGTGGCGACGGACAAGACCTTCCTCGACCGCGACATGCCCGAGCTCGTCGGCCATCTGCACTACCGGCTCATCGACGTGTCGTCCTTCAAGGAGGTCGCGCGCCGGTGGTACCCGCGGATCTACTTCGCGTCCCCGGAGAAGCACGGCGGCCACCGGGCGCTGGCGGACATCCTCGAGAGCATCGACGAGCTGCGCTACTACCGCGCGGCGATGCTCGTCCCCCAGCCCGGCCCGGACTCTGCCACGGCCCGGCAGATCGCTGCCGAGGTGCTCGCCACGTCGGTGCGCGACGGGCGCGGGGCCCAGCTCCGCGGCGACGTCCCCGGCGACGAACCCTCGGGCGAGTAGGCCATAGACGACGACGCCGGCCCGAGGGCCGGCGTCGAGGTGGGGTGGCTGACGGGACTTGAACCCGCGACCCCCTGGACCACAACCAGGTGCTCTGCCAACTGAGCTACAGCCACCACGGCCCGGCGCTCGCGCGCGGGCCGACGAGGAGTCTAGCCGGTGTGCGGGGGTGCATTCGACGTCGTTCCGCCGCACGCGTCCTCGGCCGTCCGGCGCCCGGGACGGCCGCGCGGGGGCACGGCCTCCTCAGGCCTCCGCGCGGGCGAGGACGGTGTCGGCGAGCCGGTCCAGCGCACCCGGCACGAGGTCGGTGAACAGCGACGGCTCCACGAGCTCGAGCTCCATGAGCACGGGCGCGTCGTCGTCGTCGGTCACCACGTCGACACGGGCGTACAGCAGCGTGTCCGGAACCAGGTCGACGCCGTCGGCGGACGTCGAGAAGTAGCGCCGCGCCGCGCGGACCACCTCGGCGGAGAACTCCACCTCGCGCTCCGACGGCTCCAGCGGGCTCATCCGCTCCTCGCGGTACACCCCGTCGACGCCCACGTCGGGGCCGTCGAGCATCGCGCCCTTGAGCACGCTGTGCGAGTACTCGCCCGCGACGAACACGTGCGCACGCTCGCCCACGGTGTCGACCGAGCCGATGTAGCGCTGGACCATGACCGTGCGGCCGTCGGCCAGCAGGCGCCGGGCGTGCGTGATGGCGAGGCCGCGTGAGCCCGCGTCGATCGCCGTGTACCGCCCGGTGTCGACCGACCCGGCGGACACCGCCGGCTTGATGACGAAGTCGCCGCTCGCCGGGAACCGCGTGTGCAGCGCCCGCGACGTGAAGACGCGCGTCGGCTCGAGCCACTGCGTCGGGACGATGCGGATCCCGGCGGACTCGAGGTCGCGCAGGTAGTGCTTGTCCGTGTTCCACTCCACGACCGGCATCGGGTTGGCCAGGCGGGTGAGCCGGTCCACGCGCCGCGCCCACTCGACGAACTCGGCGCGCCTCTGCGCATAGTCCCAGGTGGAGCGGATGACGACGAGGTCGTACGAGGCCCAGTCGACGGCCGGGTCGTCCCAGACGACGGCGTCCGCCTCGGCGCCGCGCGCGGCGAGGGCGTCGCGCAGGAGCGCGTCGTCGGCGTGCAGGTCCGGCAGGGCTGCGCAGGTGGCGAGTGCGATGCGGCTCACGGACCAACCCTAGAGGTCCGCCGGGCGGCGCGCGGCGAGGGTGATTCTCGCCGACCCGCCCGACGGCGCAACGGTCGCCCCCTGTGCCGGGACCGCCGTTGTGCTGTTGGATCACCTGGAGGGCAACGGTGCCTGCCGGTGTGCCTCGCGGGGTGCCTGTCGGAGTCGTCGGAGGAAGGCCGGAACCGATGATCGAAGCGCTGGGTCACGACCACGACGGTCGCGCGTCGGGGATGACGCTGCACGAGGAGCCGGGACGCTCGCTCGTCGCCGTCTACGGCGAGATCGACCTCGCCGTGCGTCAGGAGGCCGGGCCTCTGTGCCAGGCGCTCGCGCAGCGGGCTCTCCCGGTGGTCATCGACGCCTCCGACGTGACGTTCGTGGACTCGGCGGGCATGTCCGTGCTGGTCCGGATCGCCCGAGACGCCGAGGCGGGCGGCTACCCCGCGGTCCTCGAGCACGCGCCCTGGATGCTCAAGGAGCTCCTGACCATCACCGGCGTGGACCGCCTCCTGCCGTTCGCGGAGGGCGAGACGGTGCCGCAGCACCCCACCAGCCCGCCGACGGACGATCCGGGGGCCTGAACGACGAAGGCCCCCGGTCGGCTGCGCCGATCAGGGGCCGTTCCTCTCGGTGCGCCATCAGGGACTCGAACCCCGAACCCGCTGATTAAGAGTCAGCTGCTCTGCCAATTGAGCTAATGGCGCGCGGTGCACGAGGGTAGCACCAGCCTGCCCCCGTCACGAAAACGAGCCCACCGGCGCATCCCTCGGCGGCGGGCTCGGCGATGGCCTCAGTGGCGGGGCTGTTCCTCGGACTCCCACCAGGCGACGTCGGGCAGGCCCTCGTGCTCGAGGATGTCCGGCGAGTCCGGCCCGGTCGGCTGTGCCAGGTCCGCCAGCAGGGTCAGCGGGACGTGCGCGCTCAGCAGGCGCATGACGTCGACGCTCGCCTGGTCCTCGTCGGTCGCGTCGGGGCGCCTGGGTGCAGTCGTCCGCGCGTCTGCAGTCGTCCGCGCGTCTGCCGTCGTCTCCGCGTCCGAGGTCGCCCCTGCGTCCGCCACCCGCTCCACGTCGGGTTGCGGGTCCTCACCGCGCGCTGAGCCCACGCCTGCCTCCTCCAGCGCTCGTCGGGCGGTCGCGCACCGCCCGAGGCAACTGCACCATCCTCGCGCACCGGGCGCAACGGGCAACGGGTGACTCGTCCTCCGGACACCGACGACGCGGCGCCAACCCGCCGCGGCCGTGCGGCCGCGCCCGGGCAGACCCTCGCGCGGGTCGGCGGAGGTCAGAGGTAGAGGCCGGTGCTCCGGCCGGACTCCTCGGGCTCGGCGACACCGTGCAGGTCGCGCTCGCGCAGGAGCGTGTAGTCGACGCCCTGGAGCTCGACCTCGGCCCGGTCCTCCGGGTCGAACAGGACGCGGTCGCCCACGCTCACCTGGCGCACGTGCTGCCCCGTGGCGACGACGACGCCCCAGGCCAGGCGCTTGCCCACGCTCGCCGTGGCCGGGATGAGGATGCCCGAGGACGACAGCCGCTCGGCCGACTCGGCGTCGACCCGCACCAGGACGCGGTCGTGCAGCATGCGCACGGGTGGCCGCGCGTCGGCCGCGCGGGTCCGTCCTGCGCTGCTGCCGGATGCCGCCGTGGGGGGCGTCGCCGCGGCCGGGAGGGGATCGTTGCTCACGCGCGACGACGCTACCGCAGTGGCGTCGTGGCCCGACGCGCGCGCCGCTAGGCTGGCCGCACCCCGAAGGAGGACCATGCCCCAGCTCGCCGTCGGCGACGTCGCCCCCGACTTCACCCTGCCCAGCGCGGACGGCACGAAGATCCGCCTGGCCGACCTGCGCGGGCGCAGCGTCGTCATCTTCTTCTTCCCGGCCGCGATGACACCCGGCTGCACCCTCGAGGCGCAGGACTTCGAGGTGCTGCACCCCGAGCTCGCGGCTGCGGGCTACCAGGTCGTGGGCATCTCCCCCGACACGCCCGAGCGGCTCGCCGCCTTCGCCGAGGCGTCGGGCCTGACGTATCCGCTCGGGTCCGACGTCGACAAGGCGGTGCTGCTCGCGTACGGCGCCTACGGCGAGAAGAAGCTGTACGGGAAGGTCGTCGAGGGCGTCATCCGCTCGACGATCGTCGTGGGCCCGGACGGGGCCGTCACCGTCGCTCAGTACAACGTCAAGGCGACGGGCCACGTCGGCCGACTGCGCCGCGAGCTCGGCCTGGCGGGCGAGTGAGGGCCTAGGCTCCCTCTGCGGGCCCGGTCGGGCACGCGAGCGCGAGTGGCGTAACTGGCAGCCGCGCCAGGTTTAGGTCCTGGTGCCCTCGGGCGTGCGGGTTCGAGTCCCGCCTCGCGCACGGTGCTGGGGGTGGACGACGCCCCCCAGCCGTCAGGCCGTGCGGGCCGCCTGCTTCTCGGCGAGCTGCTCTCGGACCTTGTCCATGTCGAGCCCCTTGACCGCCTGGACGACCTGCTCGAGCGAGGCCGGCGGGAGCGCCCCCGCCTGGTTGAACACGAGGATGCCGTCCCGGAACGCCATGAGCGTCGGGATGGAGCGGATGCTGCCGACGGCCGCGAGGTTCGCCTCGGCGTCGGTGTCGACCTTCGCGTGCACCACGTCCGGGTGCGCCTGCGACGAGGCCTCGAACACCGGGGCGAACATGCGGCACGGGCCGCACCACGACGCCCACCAGTCGACGAGCACGATGCCGCCCGCCGTGACCGTCTGCTCGAACGTGGCCTCGGTGAGATCGACCGTCGCCATGAACCTTCCCCCATCCCTTGCCTTGACTGCGCCACAGGGCACAACGCCGACGGGCCGGGTGTATTCCCGGACCGAGCCGTTGGGCGGGGGCCGGGCGGTCGAGGCGGCGCGGCTCCGCGCGGGCGGCGTCGTCCGCGCGGGCGCGCGCCGTAGGCTCCTCACATGACCGACACGGCCGACTTCGAGCCGATGCCGGAGGGCTGGCTGACCGACGCCGAGCTCTCTGCCGTCCGCACCCGCCTGCCGATCCTGTACGTCGACGCCGTGCCGGTGCGGGTCGACGAGTCCGGCGACGTCGTCGCCGTCGGGCTGCTGCTGCGCGTGAACGGGGTCGGGGAGATCACCCGGGCTCTCGTCTCGGGCCGGGTGATGTACCACGAGCGCGTGCGCGACGCCCTGCTGCGCCACCTCGAGAAGGACCTGGGCCCGATGGCGCTGCCCCAGATCCCCGCCTCGGTCCAGCCGTTCACCGTCGCGGAGTACCTGCCCACCCCGGGCGTCACCCCGTACCACGACCCCCGGCAGCACGCCGTCGCGCTCGCGTACGTCGTGCCGGTCGCGGGCGACTGCCAGCCGCAGCAGGACGCGCTCGAGCTCACCTGGCTGACCCCTGAGGAGGCGTGCACCGAGCACGTCCAGCGCGAGATGACCGACGGGCACGCCTACCTGCTCCGCCAGGCGATGGCGCACGTCGGCCGCATGGCCTGACGCCCGGCCCGGCCGGCCCGACGCGCGAGCCTCGCGCTACGGCAGGACGGCGGCGATCGCGGGCGCCAGGGCGCGGAACGCCTCGCCCCGGTGCGAGATGGCGTTCTTCTCCTCGGGCGTGAGCTCCGCGCTCGTGAGGACGACTCCGGCCGCGCGGGCCGGCTGGTCGTCGGGCTCGAGGATCGGGTCGTACCCGAACCCCCCGGACCCACGGGGCGCCGTCGCGAGCCGGCCGCGCATCGCACCCTCGGCGACGGTCTCGTGGCCGTCCGGGGTGACCAGGACCGCTGCGCAGACGAACCGGGCGCGCCGGTGCTCGGCAGGGACGTCCGCGAGCTGGCCGAGGAGCAGCCGGAGGTTCGCGGCGTCGTCGCCGTGCCGGCCCGCCCACCGGGCGGAGAACACGCCCGGGGCTCCCCCGAGGACGTCGACGCACAGGCCGGAGTCGTCCGCCACGGCCGGCAGCCCGGTGAACGCGGCGAGCGCGCGCGCCTTGAGCAGGGCGTTCTCGGCGAAGGTGACCCCCGTCTCGGGCACGTCCGGGGCGCCGACGTCGCCGGACGCGACGACGTCGTCAGGCGCGAGGCCCGGGACCACGGGCAGCAGGATGGCGCGGAGCTCGCCGACCTTGTGCCGGTTGTGCGTGGCGAGGACGAGCCTCACGCCAGCGCCTCCCGCTGCAGCGCGGCGAGGCGCGCGGTGCCGCCGACGGCCAGGTCCAGCAGGATGTCGAGCTCGGCCCGGACGAAGGGCGCCTGCTCCGCGGTGCCCTGGACCTCGACGAACGCCCCCGAGCCGGTCACCACCACGTTCATGTCGGTCTCGGCGCGGACGTCCTCGACGTAGGGCAGGTCGAGCATCGGGACCCCGTCGATGATGCCGACGCTCACGGCGGCGACCGAGTCCGTGAGCACGCGCCGGCCCGGGGCGATGATGCCCTTCGCGGTCGCCCACGCCACGGCGTCGGCCAGGGCGACCCACGCACCGGTGATCGCGGCGGTGCGGGTGCCTCCGTCGGCCTGCAGGACGTCGCAGTCGAGCACGATCGTGTTCTCGCCGAGGGCGGCGACGTCGGTGACGGCCCGCAGGGAGCGGCCGATGAGGCGGGAGATCTCGTGGGTGCGGCCGCCGATGCGGCCCTTGACGGACTCGCGCTCGGAGCGGGTGGTGGTCGCGCGCGGGAGCATCGCGTACTCGGCGGTGACCCAGCCCTGGCCGGACCCCTTCTTCCAGCGCGGGACGCCCTCGGTGAAGCTCGCGGCGCACAGGACGCGCGTGCCGCCGAACTCGACGAGGACGCTGCCCTCGGCCGAGGCGAGCCAGTTGCGCGTGATGGTGACGGGGCGCAGCTCGTCGGGGCGACGGCCGTCGGCGCGCAGGATCGGGGCGGGGGCGGTGGAGGGGTTGGTCACGGGTCGAGGGTAGTGGCGGGCGGTGACGGAGCCGGACGCGCGGGCCAACCACCCGGGTCGCCTCAGAGCGCGACGACCATCCCGGGGTAGGCGGAGAGCACGGGCCCGGAGTACATCGCGCGCGCCTCCGCCACGGCGTCGCCGGGGTCGTACCAGGACGGGACGTGCGTCACCACGAGCCGGCCGACGCCGCCGCGCTCGGCCGCCTCGCCCGCGCGTCGCCCGGTGAGGTGGATGCCGCGGACGGTGTCCTGCCCCTCGAGGAAGGCGGCCTCCGCGAGCAGCACGTCCGCGCCGCCGGCCAGCTCGTCCAGGCCCGCGCAGGCGTCGGTGTCCCCGGTGTAGGCGAGGCTCACGGCGCGCGCCGGGTCGTCGTCGGACGGACCGGTCACCCGCACCCCGTAGGCGGGGACGGGGTGCTCCACGGCGACCGGCACCACGGTCATCGGGCCCACCCGGACGGGCCGGCCCGGCTGCCAGGCGTGCACCGCCAGGTGGTCGCCGAGGGACTCCCCCGGCTCGAGCCCGTACGCGTCCCCGAGCCGCGACGCGGTGCCGAACGGGCCGTGCACCGTGACCTGGCGCCGCACCAGGGCCTCGGGCGAGTACTTGAGGTACACGTACAGCCCGCAGACGTCGGCCATGTGGTCGGGGTGCAGGTGGGTGAGGCCGACGGCGTCGATCGCGTCCGGGTCGACGTACCGCTGCAGCGCACCGAAGGAGCCGCTGCCGAGGTCGAGGACCAGGCTCCAGGTCCGGCCGGCGTCGTCGTCCGCCTGCACCAGGTAGCAGGACGCCGCGGAGTCCGGCCCCGGGAAGGAGCCGGCGCAGCCGACGACGGTCAGCCTCATCGCAGGCTCCTGGCGGGCTCCACCCCGCTGACCTCCGGACCGAGGAACCGGCGGGCCAGCGTGGCGAAGCTCTCGGGGTTCCCGGTCGCCAGGAACCGGTGGGTGGGCGGCCCGAGCCTGGGGTCGCGCTCGAGCCCGTGGGCGACGAGAGTCCGGTAGACGTCCTTCGCGGTCTCCTCGGCGCTGGACACCAGCGTCACGTCCTCCCCCATCACGTAGGAGATGACGCCCGTGAGGAGCGGGTAGTGCGTACATCCCAGGACGAGCGTGTCGACCCCGGCCGCGCGCACCGGCTCCAGGAGCCGGGAGGCGACCTCGATCGCCTCCGGGCCGGACACCACGCCCGACTCGACCATCGACACGAACTCCGGGCACGCCTGGGAGGTCAGGTGCAGGTGGGGCGCGGCCGCGAAGGCGTCGTCGTAGGCGCGCGAGTCGACCGTTGCGCGCGTACCGATCACGCCCACGCGGCCCGTCCGGGTGGCCCGTACCGCGCGTCGCGCGGCGGGCAGGATGACCTCGACGACCGGCAGGCCGCGGCGCTGCGTGTAGCGCTCGCGTGCGTCGCGGAGCACGGCGGCCGACGCGCTGTTGCACGCGATGACCAGCATCTTCACGCCGGCGTCGACGAGGTCGTCCATGACCTCGAGGGCGTGGGCACGGACCGCGGCGAGCGGCTTGGGCCCGTAGGGCCCGTTCGCCGTGTCCCCGATGTACAGGATCGACTCGTGCGGCAGCTGGTCGAGCACCGCGCGCGCGACCGTCAGCCCGCCGACACCGGAGTCGAAGATGCCGATGGGCGCGTCGTTCACGCCGTCGAGCCTATCGGGCGTCGCCCGTGCCGGGTCCGGCGCTCCCGTCGTGACGGTCGTCACCCGGCGGCCCGCCCGGCACGGGGTCGTCGCCGGGCAGCCGCTCCAGCATGAGTCCGACGAGCGACTCCTGGAGCACGCCGAGGAGCGTCGAGACCGTCGCCAGGAACCGCCGCGCCACGCCGTCGGGGTCGGTCACGTCGAGGGGGCCACCCTCGACCACGAGCCGGTAGGCGGCCTCGGCATCGGCCTCCGAGCGGATGCCCAGGCGCTCGGCGAGCACGAGCCGCAGGTCGGTGAGAGCCGCCGCGACCGCGGGCGCCGAGGACGGCTGCACCCGCAGGCCCGGGACGTCGGCGGCGAGCAGCGACCGCAGCACCTGCAGGTTCCCCGCCTTGGTCCCGCGGAGCTCGGCCTCGGTGAGCCGGCGGAACTCGGCGGCCACGTCGGGCGCCGCGCGCGACGCGTCCGGGAGCAGGCGCCGCAGCGCGGGGTCCGACGGCGCGGCCACCGGCCCGTGGTCGATCAGCATCCCTGGCCAGCCCGCGTCCGCCGGCTCGGCGCCGAACGGTACGGGGGCGTCATCCGCACCGAGGAGCTCGACCACGTCGTCGACGACGTCCAGCACGGCCGCCCGCTCGGCGGCGTCGAGGTGGGCCACCCAGCCCGTCCTCGTGGCGCGGAACTCCCACGAGCCCATCAGCGTCCCGCCCCGGGGCCGCCGGCGGGACCCCCGCCGCCGGGGTCGCCGTCACCGCGGCCGTCGCCCCCGTCGGGCTCGACCGTCGCCCACAGGCCGAACCCGTGCATCGCCTGGGTGTCGGCCTCCATCTGTTCCAGCGCCCCCCGGGAGACCGTGGCGCGACCCTGCGTGTGCACCTGCATCATGAGCCGCTCGGCCGTGTCCCGCGGCATGCCGAAGTAGCTGCGGAACACCCAGGTCACGTAGCTCATGAGGTTCACGGGGTCGTTCCAGACGACCGTGGTCCACGACCGCGCGGGCGCCGTGCGGACCTCCTCCGCCGTGCGCGTGTCCTCGATCGGGGCGGCGAGGGCGGGCACCCGACAACTCTAGGCAGCGAGCACCTCGGGCGCGGTCGGAACGGGAGACCTTACGGTGTCCCCATGAGCGCAGCGCCGCCCTCGACCAGATCGACGTCCACGCCCGCGGCGACGACGGCCCTGCTCACCGACATGTACGAGCTCACGATGCTCCAGGCGTCGCTCGCGGACGGCACCGCGGCGCGGCACTGCGTGTTCGAGGTGTTCACGCGGCGCCTGCCGCCGGGTCGCCGGTACGGCGTCCTCGCGGGCGTCGGGCGCGTCCTGGAGGCGATCGCCGACTTCCGCTTCGGCGACGCGGAGCTCTCCTGGCTGTCGCGGGCGGGCGTCGTGGACCGGTCGACGATCGACTACCTCGCGCGGTACCGCTTCACCGGCACGGTCAGCGGCTACGCGGAGGGTGAGTGCTTCTTCCCGGGCTCCCCGCTCCTGCTGGTGGAGGGCACCTTCGCCGACGCCGTGATCCTCGAGACGGTCGTGCTCTCGGTGCTCAACTACGACTCCGCGGTGGCGTCCGCGGCCTCCCGGATGACGAGCGCGGCTGCGGGCCGCCCGTGCCTGGAGATGGGCAGCCGCCGCGCGCACGAGCAGGCGGCGGTCGCGGCCGCCCGCGCCGCCGTCGTCGCTGGGTTCGCCGGGACGTCGAACCTCGAGGCCGGCCGCCGGTACGGCCTGCACACGATCGGCACCGCCGCCCACTCCTACACGCTCCTGCACGACGACGAGCGCGCCGCCTTCGCCGCGCAGGTCGCGGCGCACGGACCGGGCACGACGCTCCTGGTCGACACGTACGACGTCGCCCGTGGCGTGGCGACGGCCGTCGACGTGGCCGGCCCCGGCCTGGGCGCCGTGCGCATCGACTCGGGCGACCTCATCGCGCAGGCGTCCGAGGTGCGCGCCCAGCTGGACGCGCTCGGCGCCCATGGAACCCGCATCGTGGTGAGCTCCGACCTGGACGAGTACGCCATCGCCGCACTCGCCGCCTCGCCCGTCGACTCCTACGGCGTGGGCACGTCCGTCGTCACAGGGTCGGGCGCGCCCACGTGCGGGATGGTCTACAAGCTCGTCGCCCGCGAGGGCGCGGACGGCACGCTCGAGCCGGTCGCGAAGGCGGCGGCCCGCAAGGGCAGTGCGGGCGGGCGGAAGGTCGCGGCCCGCCGGCTCGACGTCTCGGGCACCGCGGTCGAGGAGGTCGTGATCAGCGGCGACGACGACGCGGTGGCCCGCTGGGCACCGGCGAACGGCGACCTGCGACCCCTGCACGCCCCCCTGATCGAGCAGGGCGCCGTCGACACACGGTGGACGGGCGCCTCGGGCGTGGCCCTGGCGACCCGGCGGCACCGGGCGTCGCTCGCCGAGCTGCCGCGGTGGGCGCAGCGCCTCTCGGCGGGCGACCCGGCGCTCCCCACGGT
>JAEZZV010000223.1 GCA_023418375.1 Actinomycetes bacterium
CGGGGGCCGTGGCCCGACGGGTGCTCGACGGCGTCGTCACCGCCGGCGACCCGCGATGGACCCGTACCAACCATCGGGGCGAGCCGATCAGCCTCCTCGAAGGGCCGGCCGTGGCGGCGGGCCTGGCGGTCGCCGCCCTGGCCGGCGGAGGGCGCGCCGGTGCGGCCGGTGCCGTCGCAGTCGCAGGTGGCGCGACCTTCGGCCTGGTGGACGACCTGTCGGAGGACACGAGCCGGACGCGCAAGGGCCTACGCGGGCACCTCGGTGCACTCGCGCGCGGCGAGCTCACGACAGGAGGGCTCAAGGTGCTCGGCATCGGTGCGACGTCCCTCGTCGCGGCCGCGATCGCGCTCGGCCCGCGGGACACAGGTGCGGCCACCGGCCCCGACCCCCTCGGGCGGCTCGCCGACGTCGCCGTCGGCGGCGCGCTCATCGCCGGGAGCGCGAACCTCGTCAACCTCCTCGACCTGCGGCCCGGCCGCGCCGTGAAGGCGGCGGCACTGGCGGCGGCACCGCTCGTGGGCCACCCCGTGGCCGGCCGGCTCGCGGCCGGTGCCCTGGGTGCCGGTGCCACGGCGCTCCCGGGCGACCTTGGGGAGCGGGACATGCTGGGCGACGCCGGCGCGAACGCGCTCGGCGCCCTGCTGGGGACTGCTGCCGTCGTGGCAGCGCCGCGCCCGCTGCGTGCCGCGCTCCTCGCGGGTGTCGTCGCGCTCACGGTCGCGAGCGAGCGGGTCAGCTTCACCGAGGTCATCGCTCGTACGCCCGTGCTGCGCGCGATCGACGAGTGGGGCAGGTCGGTCCGGCCGTGACGCGCGGCCTACGTCGGGGGACGGCCGGGGCCGAGGCCTCCGCGGTCCGTCCGAGCGCACCCGGAAGCGGCATCGTCGCGGGGCTGGCGGGTGCAGCGGCCCTGATCGCACTCGTCAACGTGGCCAGCCGCCTCGTCGGCTTCGGACGCTGGCTGGCGATGCTCAACCAGGTGGGCACGGAGAGCGTCGCGAACGCCTACTCCTCGGCGAACACCCTGCCTAACATCCTGTTCGAGGTCGTCGCGGGCGGAGCGCTCGCCGGTGCGGTGGTGCCGCTCGTCGCCGCGCCGCTGGCCCGCTCGCTGCGGCAGGAGGTCGACCGTACGGCGTCGGCGCTGCTCGGGTGGGCGCTGGCCGTGCTCCTGCCCGTGGCGGGAGTCGTGGCCCTCGCGGCACGGCCTCTCGTCTCGCTCGTCATGGTGGGCAAGCCCGGGCCGGAGGTGGACCTCGCGGCCACGTTCCTGGCGGCGTTCGCCCTGCAGATCCCCCTCTACGGCGTGGGCGTCGTGCTGACGGGCGTGCTGCAGGCCCAGCGCCGCTTCCTCGCGGCCGCGCTGGCGCCCCTGCTCAACAGCCTCGTGGTCATCGCCGTGTTCTTCGCGTTCGGCGCCCAGGTGTCGGGGGCTCGGGACGACCCGGCAGCCGTGCCGGCCGCGGCCACCGCCCTGCTGGGCTGGGGCACGACCGCCGGCGTGGCGGTGATGAGCCTCCCGCTCCTGTGGCCGGTGCACCGGTCGGGCGTCCGCCTGCGCCCCACCCTCCGGTTCCCCGACGGCGTGGCTGCCCGGGCCCGGGCGCTCGCAGTGGCCGGCCTGGGGGCGCTCCTCGCGCAGCAGGTGAGCATGCTGGCGGCACTGGTCACGGCCAACATGCACGGCGGACCCGGCACCTACCCGGTCTTCCTCTCGGCGCAGGCGGTCTACTTCCTGCCGTACGCGGTGCTCGCGTTCCCGATCGCCACGGCCGCCCTGCCCCGGCTCGCCGAGCGCGCGGCCACGGGGGACGCCGACGGCTTCGCCTCGCTCACCGCACGGACCACGCGCGCGCTGCTCGTCGTCTCCGGTCTCGGCGCCGGCGCCCTGGTCGCGGTCGCGCCGGCGGTCGAGGACCTGTTCGACGTCGTGGCCCGTGGCGACGTCGGCGGCATGGCCGTGGGCCTGACGTGGATGGCGCCCGGGCTCCTCGGGTTCGCCCTGATCCTGCACCTCTCCCGTGCGCTGTACAGCCTGCACCGCGGGCGCGCCGCGGGCGTCGCGACGGCGGCCGGGTGGCTGGTCGTCGCGGTCGTGGCCGTCGTGGCGGTGCCGCTCCTGGCATCCGGCGAGCGTGACCAGGTCGCCACGCTCCGCGGCCTCGGCCTGGCCACCACCGTCGGCATGACGGTGGCCGGCGCGGGGCTCCTGGTGTCGGTGGCCCGCGCCGCGGGTGGTGGGGCCGTCGCCGGCCTGCGTCGCACCGGGGCGGTCCTCGCGGTCGGCGCCGCTTCGGGCGGGTGTGTGGGACGTCTCGTCACGGATGCGGTCACGGGCGACGGGATCGTCGCCGCGCTGGCTGCCGGACTTGCCGGCGCGCTGACCTGCGGCGTCGTGCTGCTGGCCGTGGCCTGGGCGGGGGACCGCGGCGCCCTGCGAGCACTCAGGGAGCCGCGTGGCGATGGCGCGGCGCGCCCGGGATCCGCGTCGCCGCCGGGGGACGCCCCGACCGTCGGGTAGAGTGGAAGCCCGTGGCAGATCGCGCGAACCGACTCTCCGGGCGGTCGGAGTACCCGACCCGGCACATCTTCGTCACGGGAGGCGTCGCCTCCTCACTCGGCAAGGGCCTGACGGCCTCGAGCCTCGGGCGGTTGCTCCGTTCCCGTGGGCTGCGGGTCACGATGCAGAAGCTCGACCCGTACATCAACGTCGACCCCGGGACGATGAACCCGTTCCAGCACGGCGAGGTGTTCGTCACCGACGACGGCGCCGAGACGGACCTCGACATCGGGCACTACGAGCGGTTCCTCGACGTGCCGCTGTCCGCGCAGGCCAACGTGACGACCGGGCAGATCTACTCCACGGTCATCGCCAAGGAGCGGCGCGGGGAGTTCCTCGGCGACACCGTCCAGGTGATCCCGCACATCACCGACGAGATCAAGGCGCGGATGCGGGCGCAGGCGGGCCCCGGCGTCGACGTCATCATCACCGAGATCGGCGGCACCGTCGGCGACATCGAGTCGCTCCCGTTCATCGAGGCCGCGCGCCAGGTGCGCCAGGACGTCGGGCGGGACAACGTGTTCTTCCTGCACGTCTCGCTCGTCCCGTACCTGGCCCCCAGCGGCGAGCTGAAGACCAAGCCGACGCAGCACTCCGTCGCGGCGCTGCGCTCCATCGGCATCCAGCCCGACGCGCTCGTCCTCCGGGCGGACCGCGAGCTGCCGGAGTCCACCAAGCGCAAGATCGCGCTCTTCTGCGACGTCGACGTCGAGGCGGTCGTCACGGCCGCGGACGCGCCGAGCATCTACGACATCCCGCGCGTCCTGCACCGCGAGGGCCTGGACGCCTACGTCGTCCAGCGCCTGCGCCTGCCGTTCCGGGACGTCGACTGGAGCTCGTGGAACCGCGTGACCGAGCTCGTCCACCACGCGCCGCACACCGTCGAGGTCGCCCTGGTCGGCAAGTACGTCGACCTGCCCGACGCGTACCTGTCGGTGAGCGAGGCGCTGCGCGCCGGCGGCTTCGCGAACGACGCGCGGGTGCGCATCCGGTGGGTCGCCTCGGACGACTGCGCGACCCCCGAGGGCGCGGAGCGCGCGCTGGCCGGCGTCGACGCGATCCTCGTGCCGGGCGGCTTCGGCGTGCGTGGCATCGAGGGCAAGGTCGGCGCGCTGACGTGGGCGCGGACGCGCGGCGTCCCGACGCTCGGCATCTGCCTGGGCCTGCAGGTGATGGTCATGGAGTACGCCCGGTCGATCCTCGGTCTCGCCGGAGCATCCTCGTCGGAGTTCGACCCGGGCACGGAGCACCCTGTGGTCGCCACGATGGCGGAGCAGCTCGCCATCGTCGAGGGCGACGGCGACATGGGCGGCACCATGCGGCTCGGCTCCTACGACGCGACCATCCACCCCGGCACGGTGACGGCCAAGGCGTACGGCACCGAGCGGGTGCGCGAGCGCCACCGTCACCGCTACGAGGTCAACAACGCCTACCGCGAGCAGCTCGAGAAGGCCGGGCTGGTCATCTCCGGCACGTCGCCCGACGGCTCGCTCGTGGAGTTCGTCGAGCTCCCTGCCGACGTGCACCCGTACTACGTCGGCACGCAGGCGCACCCGGAGTTCCAGTCGCGTCCCACGCGGCCGCACCCGCTGTTCGCCGGCCTGATCCGGGCGGCGCTCGAGTGCCGCGCCCGGGCCGAGGAGGCCAGTGCCGCGGAGGCGACCAACCACGTCGGGCACGACGCCGACGCGGTGCCCGCCGACGACGCGGAGCAGGTGGCGGCCGGGGACCAGGCCTGATGTCGGTGCCCGCGCCGCTCGCCGACGTCCCGGGCGAGCGGCCCGTGCTCGCGTCGCAGGTGGTCCATCGCGGCCTCGTCTGGGACGTGGTCCGCGAGACCGTCGAGCTCGGGCCGTTCAGCACGGTCGTGCGGGAGTACGTGCGACACCCCGGCGCCGTCGCGGTGATCGCCCTCGACGAGGACGACCGCGTCCTCCTGCTGAGGCAGTACCGCCATCCGGCGGGGGCCGAGCTGTGGGAGCCACCCGCCGGGCTGCTCGACGTGCCGGGCGAGGACCCCGTGGCGGCCGCCCGGCGGGAGCTGGCCGAGGAGGCTGACCTGACCGCGGATCGCTGGTGGGTGCTGACGGACTACCTCACGAGCCCCGGCGGGAGCGACGAGGCGCTGCGCGTCTTCCTGGCGCGCGGCCTGGCCGAGGTCCCGCACGCGGACCGGCACCGTCGCGTCGACGAGGAGGCGGACATGGAGCCGGTGTGGGTCCCGCTCGACGAGGCGGTCGGCGCCGTGCTGGCAGGTCGGCTGCGCAACCCGTCGACGGCCGTCGGTGTCCTCGCCGCAGCCGCGGCGCGCGCCCGGGCCTGGGCGGACCTGCGCGAGGCGTGAGCCGGAGGCTCGCCGCGACCGTCGGTCACCGACGGGCGAGGGTCACCGGGGGAGTCGGCTGTAGGCCCAGGTGAGGGCTGCCGTGAGCGTCCCCGTGCCGAGGAGGTGGGCGCCCACGAGGAGCTCCGGCAGGCCGGTGAAGTACTGCACGTAGCCGATGAGGCCCTGGGCGAGAGTGACGGCGAGCAGCACCCACCACACGCGCCGGGTCCTCGCCGGAGCGTCCTCGCGGCGGAGCCGCCACACGGCGACGAGCACGAGCGCGACGAAGAGCCACACGGCCGCCGCGTGGACCTTGGCCGCCAGCACGGGGTCGATGGCGTAGCGGTACGCCACCTCGTCGTCGCCACCGTGCGGTCCGGCACCCGTCGTGACGGTGCCGAGGACCATGAGGACCGCGCCGACGACGAGGAGCGCCCGGCCGGCCAGCAGCGTCGGCACGCTCACCGTGGGTCGGCCGATCGGCGCTCCGTCGAGAGCGATCAGGCACGTCGACGCCGCCACGAGCAGCAGCGAGACGACCATGTGCAGGCCCACCACTGCAGGGTGCAGGTCGGCGAGCACCGTGATGCCGCCGATGACCGCCTGCGCGGCGACGCCGGCCAGCGGCACGAGTGCCAGCAGCCGGTACCAGCGCGCCCGTGCGCCGTCGCGCCACACGGCGACGGCCAGGGCGAGGGCGACGACGCCGAGGACGCCCGTGAGCGTCCGGTTGCCGAACTCGATGACCGTGTGCACCGACATCTCGTCGTGAAGCACGGGTGTGAACTGGCCGGGCTCGCACTGCGGCCAGGTCGAGCAGCCGAGCCCCGAGCCCGTCAGCCGGACGGCGCCGCCCGTGACGATGATGCCGATCTGCGCGACGAGGTTCGCCCACGCCAGCCGGGGCACCCAGCGGGAGGCGCCGGGCGACATCGGCTCGGACGGGGGCGCGGCGGGGACGGCGGGCGTCGTCGTGCTCACGTGGACAACCGTAGCCGCCACCGCGCGCAGCTCCGGCGCCGGCCTCACTCGCTCCAGCGGAACAGCCGGGCGGCGAGGGCCGTGCCCGCGGCGGCCCAGGCGAGCAGCGCCAGGACGGGACCGACCGCCAGGCCACCGCCGGACAGCACGGCGCGCAAGCCCTCGCCGAGGGCGCCCGACGGCAGCCAGGCGGCCACGGAGGCGACTCCGTCGGGAAGGAGGTCGAGGGGAAGGGCCCCGCCGGCCGAGGCGAGCACCACCCACAGGAGGTTCGCCACCGTAAGGACCGCCTCCGTGCGCATGGTGCCGGCGACGACGAGGGCGAGCGCCACGAAGGCAGCGGTCCCCAGCACGAGCACGACGGCGGCGGCGGCAAGTCCCGTGGGCCGCCAGCCCAGGCCGGCCGCGACGGCGCCGAGCAGGACGACCTGCAGGGCCTCCACGGCGAGGACGGCCAGGGCCTTGCCCGCCAGGAGGCCTCCCGGCCCGAGAGGGGTGGTGCCCAGCAGACGCAGCACCCCCCAGCGACGGTCGAAGCCGGTGGCGATCGCCTGCGACGTGAACGCCGTCGACAGCACGGCCAGTGCCAGGGCGCCCGGGGCCGCGACGGCGACCCGGTCGTCGGTACCGAGGTCCACGAGGTCGGTGCGGGTCATCCCGACGAGGAACAGCACCGGCAGGACGAGGGTGAGCAGCAGCTGCTCGCCGTTGCGCAGCACGGCGCGCGTCTCGAAGCCGGCGTGGGCGAGCACGCGGCGCGCCCACGGTGCAGCGGTCTGGGAGACGGTGCCCGGCCCGTCGGGGCCTGCCGCCGTCACCGCAGGCTCCGGCCGGTGAGGTCGAGGAACGCGTCCTCCAGCGTGCGGCGGGCGGGGGCTACCGAGACGAGTCGTCCCGAGGCGGCCGCCCACCCGGTGATCGCGTGCAGGATCGTCGCGTCGGGCTCGGTGGCGACCTCGAGGACGTCGGGCGCTCGCGCCGTCACGCGCGGGCCCGCGAGCACGACGGCGAGCTCGTCCGCCAGGGCGTCGAGCGACGCCGGCGTCGGGTCCGCGACGGTGACACGGACCTCCTGCGCAGGTCCGACGAGCCCGGCGACGGTGCCCGAGGCGACGACGCGCCCGGAGTCGACGACGACGACCTCGTCGGCGAGCGCCTCGGCGTCGGCCATCTGGTGCGTCGTGAGCACGACGGCCGTGCCGGAGGTGCGCAGCTCGCGGACGAGGTCCCACACGGCGATCCGGGCCTGCGGGTCCAGCCCCGCGCCCGGCTCGTCGAGGAAGGCGAGTTCGGGACGGCCGACGACGGCGACGGCGAGCGCGAGCCGCTGGCGCTGGCCGCCGGACAGTCGGCGCACGGGGGTGCGCGAGAACGCGGTGAGCCCGAGCACGGCGTCGAGCTCGGCGAGCGGGCGGGGGTGGGCGTACATCGCGGCGACGTGCGCGAG
>JAEZZV010000250.1 GCA_023418375.1 Actinomycetes bacterium
GGCGCCGGCCGCCCGTCCGACGGTGCTCGCCACGGCGGACCGGTTCGCCGAGCGCGCCCGCCTGCGCCGGCGGCTCACGCGCCGGCGTCTGGCCTGGTCGGTGGCCGGTGCGCTCACGGCCGGCACGCTCGGCTGGGTGGCCTTCTTCTCGCCGGTCCTCGCACTCGACACGCAGCAGGTCCACGTCGTCGGTCAGGGCACGGTCGTCGACCCCGCCGCCGTCCTGGCGGTGGTGGGCACGTACGAGGGCACGCCGCTGCCGCGCCTGGACACGGTCGAGCTGCGGCGCGCCGTCCTCGACGTCCCGGGGGTGCGGGCGGCGGAGGTCATCCGCGACTGGCCGCACGGGCTGCGGATCACCCTCGTCTCGCGGGAGCCGGTCGCCGCCGTCCCGGCGCCTGCCGACGGCTCGCCCGAGGGCGCGGACGGCCCCGCCGCCGGGGACGCCGCGAGCGCTGCGGCCGGCTACGTGCTGCTGGACGTGGAGGGCGTGCAGGTCGGGCGGTCCGTGGAGCCTCCCAGGGGCCTGCCGGTCGTCGTGGTGCCCACCGACGACGAGGACGCCCGCGCGATGACGGCCGTGCTCGCCGTGCTGGAGTCGCTGCCCCCGGAGCTCGCCGACCAGGTGACCGGCGCGGGGGCGGGCAGCGAGGACACCGTGAGCCTGACACTGGCGGACGGGAAGCGGGTGGAGTGGGGGAGCGCGGAGCAGTCGGCGCTGAAGGCGCGCGTGGTGCTGACGCTGCGCGCGGCGCCGGCGAGCGCGACGGCGTCGGTGCTCGACGTGTCGGCCCCCACGATGCCGATCACGCGCTCGTGACCCGCGGCGGTGTGCGCCGCCGGGGGAATCCGAGGCAGATGCTCGACACGCGCCGTCGGTGATGGACGGTCGGGGGCGGGCGACCTAGCGTCGAACCCGACAGCAGTCTGACATAACTCTAACCTTCGACCTGAACCTGAAGGTTGAGTCCCGCGGCACGAGAGGCACCGACGTGGCAGCTCCCCAGAACTACCTCGCCGTCATCAAGGTGGTCGGGATCGGCGGCGGCGGCGTCAACGCCGTCAACCGGATGATCGAGGTCGGCCTCAAGGGCGTCGAGTTCATCGCGATCAACACGGACGCGCAGGCGCTGCTCATGTCGGACGCCGACGTGAAGCTCGACGTGGGCCGCGACCTGACGCGCGGGCTCGGCGCGGGCGCCGACCCGGAGGTGGGCCGCAAGGCGGCCGAGGACCACGCGGAGGAGATCGAGGACGTCCTGCGCGGGGCGGACATGGTCTTCGTGACCGCGGGCGAGGGCGGCGGCACCGGCACGGGCGGTGCGCCGATCGTCGCTCGGATGGCCCGCTCGCTCGGGGCCCTGACCATCGGCGTCGTGACGCGCCCCTTCACGTTCGAGGGCCGCCGCCGCTCCGTCCAGGCGGAGAACGGCATCGAGGCGCTGCGCGCCGAGGTCGACACCCTCATCGTCATCCCCAACGACCGTCTGCTGTCGATCTCCGACCGGTCGGTCTCCGTGCTGGACGCGTTCCGCTCCGCCGACCAGGTGCTGCTGTCCGGTGTGCAGGGCATCACCGACCTCATCACCACCCCGGGCCTGATCAACCTCGACTTCGCCGACGTGAAGTCCGTCATGCAGGGTGCCGGCAGCGCCCTCATGGGCATCGGCTCGGCCCGGGGTGACGATCGCGCCGTGCAGGCGGCCGAGCTCGCGATCTCGTCCCCGCTGCTCGAGGCGAGCATCGACGGTGCGCACGGTGTGCTGCTGTCCATCCAGGGCGGCTCCGACCTCGGCCTGTTCGAGATCAACGAGGCCGCGCGACTCGTCCAGGAGGCGGCCCACCCCGAGGCGAACATCATCTTCGGTGCCGTCATCGACGACGCCCTGGGCGACGAGGTGCGCGTGACCGTCATCGCGGCCGGCTTCGACAGCGGCACGCCGACCGCACGTCGCAACCCGCGCGCGCTCGGCGAGGTCAGCGGTCGCCGGGTCGCCCCCGAGCCCCACCCGGTTCAGCCCGCCCCCGGTGAGCTGCCCCCGGTGATCGCCCCCGCGGGCCCGCCGTTCGGCACCTCGTTCGCGCCGACGTCGACGCCGTCCGGCGTGGAGCCCGAGGTCCGCCAGGCCCCGGCGGCCGAGGGCGCCCAGGCGGGCGAGGGGCAGGGCGAGCTGCCTTCCTTCCTCGCGGACGAGCGCGAGCCGCTCGAGGTGCCGCGGGTCCTGGAGGAGCGCCCGGCGCCGCGGCGCACCGACGACCTCGACCTGCCGGACTTCCTCAAGAACCCGTGACCGACCCCGTCGTCGGCGCCCTGGTCGCCGTCGATCTCGGGCCGGGCGTGCGGGCCGGGTTCACCGGTCCGGGGAACCTCTCCCGCACGGTCGGCGACCAGGCGGGCGTGCTCGACCGACGTCGCGCGCTGGCGCAGTGGGCCGGCGCGCCGGTGGCATACGCCTGGCAGGTGCACGGGCGGCGCGTCCATGTGGTCGCCGGCCCCGGGGAGGTGCCCGACGACGGCCCGGTCGCGCAGGCGGACGCCCTCGTGACCACCGGCGGCCGCGTTGCCCTGGCCGTCCTCGTCGCCGACTGCGTGCCCGTGCTGCTGGCGGACGGCGTGGCGGGTGTCGTCGCGGTCGCGCACGCGGGACGGGCCGGGATGGCCGCCGACGTCCTGGGCGCGACGGTCGAGGCGATGGTGCGCGAG
>JAEZZV010000332.1 GCA_023418375.1 Actinomycetes bacterium
AGCCGGGGCACCTCCCGCAGCGGGGCCGTCATCGCGAGCGCGCGCTCGCGGCGCGACCGGGCCCGGCCCGCGAGGGCCAGCACCGTCACGATGACCGCGAGCTGCACCACGGACAGCACCGCGGCCGACCGGAGGTCGAGCATCTGCGTGGTGAGCACCCAGATCTCGGTCTCGACGGTGCCGTAACGCAGCCCGCCGAGCACGAGCACGACGCCGAACGCGGTCGCGCAGAAGAGGAAGACGACGGCCGCGGCCGACGCGATCGCGGGCGTCAGCGCGGGAAGCGTGACCGTGACGAACGCCCGCCACGGGGTCGCGCCGAGCGCGCGGGCGGCCTGCTCGGCGCGCGGGTCCAGCCCGGACCAGAACGCGCCGACGGTCCGCACGACGACCGCGTAGTTGAAGAACAGCAGGGCGGCGACGATCCCCGCGAACGACTCGTCCCAGCCGAGGAAACCCAGCGGCCCGGACGGCGCCAGCACCGACCGGAACGCGACGCCGACGACGACGGTCGGCAGCACGAACGGCACCACCACGAGACCGCGCAGCAGCGCCCGGCCGCGGAACGCCGTCCGGTACAGCAGGTACGCCCCGGGCACCCCCAGCACGACGGCGATCACGGTCGCGACCGACGCCTGTGCGACGGTCAGCCCGACGACACGCCACGTACGCGCGCGCCCGACCACCTCGGCGAAGCCCGAGAGATCGAGCGCGCCGTCGGTGACGAACCCGCGCCCGAGGATCGCCCCGACCGGCAGCGCGAAGAACGTGGCCAGGAAAGCCAGCGGCAGCCCGGCGACCAGCGCCCAGACGACGACGCGCGCCGTCCGCCCGCGACCGGCGACGGCCGCGGGCGGGCGCACGACGACGCTCACGGGTTCATCCGACGACGGTGTCCGTCCACTGCTCGATCCAGGCGTCCCGGTTCTGCGAGATGACCTCGGGTTCCACGTGGAACGCGTCGGCCGCGAGCGGCGCGTACCGCGTCCAGGACTCCGGCAGCTCCACGTCGGTCACGGGGTACATGTACATGTTCTCGGGGATCGAGGCCTGGACCTCCGGCGACAGCAGCCAGTCGATCACCGCACGCGCACCCTGGGGGTTCGCGGCGCCGGCCAGCACGCCCGCGTACTCGACCTGCCGGAAGCACGTGCTGAGCAGCGCGCCCGTCGGCGGTTCGGTCGCGCCCTCGGGCACCTCGTACGGGGGCGATGACGCGTAGGACAGGACCAGCGGCCGGTCGCCCTCGCTGGACGGGCCGGAGTAGTCGACGTAGTACGCGTCGGACCAGCCGCTGGCGATCTTCACGCCGTTGTCGCGCAGCGCGGCCCAGTAGTCGAGCCAGCCGTCCTCGCCGTACGCCCCGATCGTGGCCAGCACGAACGCGAGCCCGGGCGACGACGTCGCCGGGTTCGTCACGACGAGCAGGTCGCGGTAGGCGGGGTCCGTGAGGTCGTCGAGCGTCGTCGGCTCGGGGATGCCCGCCTCGGCGAACCACTCGTGGTCGACGTTGATGCACACGTCGCCCATGTCGACGGCGGTGAGCGACCCCGCGTCGTCCACCGCGTACTCCGCGACGGCGGCGTCGGGCGTGTACGGCTCGAGGATGCCCTCCTCGATCGCGCGCGTCGCGAAGCTGTTGTCGATGCCGTACACGGCGTCGCCGAGCGGCGCGTCCTTGGTGAGGATGAGCTGGTTGACCAGCGCGCCGCCGTCACCGGGGGCGCGCGTCTCGAGCGTGTAGCCCGTCTCCTCCTCGAAGGCCGCGACCAGCTCGTCCGGGACCGCGAACGAGTCGTGCGTGACGAGCACGACGGTCCCCCCGCCCTCCGTCCCGCCCTCGCTCGCCGCGTCACCGGCGCCGGCCGCGTCGCCGTCGTCCCCGCCGTCGTCCGCGCCGACGAGCGAGCACGCGCCGAGCGCCGCCACCGCGACGGCGGCGACCAGCGCCCCGACCACCCGCTGCACCCGGGCCCGACCGGCCCGGCTCACTGCCTTGCTGCTTGCCATCGATCCTCCTCGCGTGGTCCACGAGGGGGTCCCGCCGCGGCGCACCGCGACGGGCCTGAGATTCCCGACTCCCTACGCCGGTATCACCCGGATCAGGTTCGAGGGTCTGCGGTTGTCCGCACTCTCAGCGTCCAAGACGCTCCCCTGTCGTTCGTGGCCGACCCTACCCCCGGACGACCCGGGACTGCGCGCAGCGTCCGCCCCTGCGGGCACCGCCCGACCCGGCTACGGTGAGCGGCATGACCGACAAGAAGGAGTCGCTCGCCGCGAAGCTCGCCGGCGTCGTGACCGCGCTGGCCGCGGCCTGGCTCGCCCAGCGCATCATCGACACGGTGTGGACGCGCGCGCTCGGTCACAAGCCGCCGAAGCCCGAGGACGAGGCGGACGCGCGGTTCCTCGAGATCGCCGCGGCCGCCACCATCACGGGCGCGGCCGTCGCGCTCTCGCGCGTGCTCGCGACGCGCGGCGCCGCGAAGGTCCTCACCCGCCGCTGACGTCCCGGCCGCCCGCGACGTCGTCGGGACCCTCGCCCGGCGTGACGTCGGCCCGCTCGTCCGGCGTGACGTCGGCCCGCTCGTCCGGCTGCTCGTCCGGCTGCTCGTCCGGCTGCTCGTCACGCAGCTCGGCGCTCGCGGCGCCCGCGGCGGGTCCACGCTCGGCGACCTCGCGCTCGGCTGCGCGGAGGTCGCGCGTCAGCTCGTCCACCTCGAGGTGCTCCGGCTGCACCTTGCCCGTCCGGTAGCCCGCGCGCGCCACCATGTGCGCCGCGACCGGGGACGTGAGCAGCTGGAACATCACCACGAGCAGCAGCATCCAGACCACGGGCACCCCGCCGAGCCGGACCCCCAGGCCCAGGAGGACCAGAACCAAGCCGAGCACCTGCGGCTTCGTCGCCGCGTGCATCCGGGCGAGCAGGTCGGGGAAGCGCACGATGCCGACGCCCGCCCCGAACGCCAGCAACGCACCACCGACCAGCAGCACGGCGGCGACGACGTCGCGCACCAGGTCCGCCGTCATCGGCCCACCTCCCCCTCGGCCGGCCCCCCGTGGTGCTCCTCGTCGAACGAGAGCTCCCGTTCCTCCTCCTGCCGGCGGGCGGCCTCGAGCGCGTCGGCCTCCTCGCGGCTGAGCACCCGGCCCTCGCCCTCGGGCTCGGCAGCGGCGAACCGCGCGATCGTCACCGAGGTGAGGAACCCGACGAGGGAGAGCGCGAGCAGCACCGGCACGAGGTCGGCCCGCCGCGTCCAGGCAGCGTAGGTCGCGATGCCCGCGATGAGCACGGACGTGAGCACGTCGACGGCGACGGTGCGGTCGAGCATGCTCGGGCCACGCTCGACCCGCCACAGCGCGAGCAGCGCCGCGGCGCCGAGCAGGACCGCGCAGACGACCGCGACGACCGTCATGCGGTCACCTCCTCGCGCGGAGCCGGCTGGTGCCTCGGGTTGCGGGCGAGCCCCGCCTCGGCGAGCTCGGCGTCGGACGCCAGGGCCCGCAGCACGCGCGCCTCGGTGTCGAGCACGTGCCGACGCGTGGGCTCGACCCCACCGGAGATGCCCAGGTCGAGCACGTGCACGTAGAGCATCCCCGTGGTGCGGTGCGCCTCGACGACCACGGAGCCCGGCACCAGGCACGTGATCTCCGAGGTCAGCGTCATGTAGAGCTCGTTGCGGCTGCGCAGCTGCACGCCGATGACGGCGCTGCGCGGGGCGCGGCGCACGTCGAGCGCGAGCACGACCACCTGCGTGCTCGCGACGACCAGGTCGACCAGGAACCGCCAGGCGAGGTACCCGAGCGCGACCGGGTGCACCCGCCCGTCGACCCGCAGCCGCGGCAGCCGGAGCACCGCGGTGACCAGGAGCGCGACGCCCAGACCGGCCAGGGCCGTGCCCGCCTCGAACGTCCCCCAGAGCAGCACCCAGACGACCGTCAGCCACACGGCCGACGCGACGGAGAAGGCCGCCGAGGCCCGCCGGCCGCTCACGGGCCCACCTCGGCCTCGACGTCGGCCTCCTCGGTCACGTCGACCGACTCGCCCGTGCCGCGACCCCGGTCCGGGAGCACGGCCGAGACGTACTGCCCGGAGTCGCGCAGCGTCTGGGCGGCGCGCTCGGTGTAGCCGTAGAGGGGCCCGGCGACGGCGGTGATCCCGAGCCCGACGACCACGAGCGCGGCCGTCGCGCCGACCATGCCTCGGGGGAGCGTCGTGGTGGGCAGCTCGGTCGGCGCGCCCTGCCAGAAGGCCTTGTTCCAGGCCTTCACGACGGCGTAGAGCGTGAGCAGCGAGGTGACGACGGCGCCGGCCACCAGCGCCCAGGCCAGCGGCGTGCCCGCGTCGACGCCCGCCTGCAGCAGGCCGGCCTTGCCGAGGAAGCCCGACAGCGGCGGGATGCCCGCGAGGCTCATCGCCGGGATGAAGAACATCACCGCGAGCCCCGGCGCGAGCTTGGCCAGTCCGCCCAGCCTGTCGAGCGACGTCGACCCGCCGCGGCGCTCCATGAGGCCCACGACGAGGAACAGCGTCGTCTGCACGGTGATGTGGTGCGCCACGTAGAAGACGGCGGACGTGAGCCCGGCCTCGGTGGACAGGGCGATGCCGAAGACCATGTAGCCGATGTGGCTGACCAGCGTGAACGACACCAGACGCTTGATGTCGTTCTGCGCGACGGCGCCGAGGATGCCGACCAGCATCGTCGCGAGCGCCACCCACATGAGCAGGGTGTCGGCGCGCCCGTCGGGGAACAGCAGGGTCTGCGTGCGGATGATCGCGTACACGCCGACCTTGGTCAGCAACCCCGCGAAGACCGCGGTGACGGGCGCGGGCGCCGTCGGGTAGGAGTCCGGCAGCCAGGCCGACAGCGGGAACATCGCCGCCTTGATGCCGAACGCGAGCAGCAGCAGCAGCTGCAGGGCCAGGCGGACGCCGGGGTCGACGTCGGGCAGGCGGACCGCGAGCTGGGCGAGGTTGACCGTGCCGGTCGCCGCGTAGACCAGCGCCAGCGCGGTCAGGAACACCAGCGACGACGCGAGCGAGACGACGACGTAGATCGTGCCCGCGCGCACCCGCTCGCCCGTCCCGCCGAGCGTGATGAGCACGTACGAGGCGACCAGCAGGATCTCGAAGCCGACGTACAGGTTGAACAGGTCGCCGGACAGGAAGGCGTTGCCGATGCCCGCGGCGAGCACCAGGTACGTCGGGTGGAAGATCGCGACGGGGGTCTCCTCACGGGCCTCCTGGTCGCCCTGGGACAGCGAGTACACGAGGACGCACAGCAGCACGGCCGACGACACGGTGAGCATGAGCGCGGAGAGCCGGTCGGCCACGAGGTCGATGCCCACGGGCGCGGCCCAGCCGCCGACGTCGACCACGAGCGGCCCGTCGTCAGCCGCCACGAGCAAGGTGACCGCGGCAGCGAGCACGCCGGTCAGCGCGACCACGCTGATCACGCCCTGCGCGCGCCGGCTGCGCCACATCGCGAGGGCGAGCCCGGCAGCGGACAGCGGCAGCACGACCGGCATGGGGACCAGCCAGGAGAGGTCAGCGCCCACGAGAGCCCCCCTCCCCGGCGGCCGCACGGGCGGCAGCCTCGCGGGCGGCGGCCTCGCGGGCGGCGTTCTCGGCGAGCGCCTCCTCGTGGATGGTCTCGTCCTGCGCCTCCGCAGCCTCCTCGTCGAGCATGACGTCGCTGCTGGCGTCCAGGTCCTCGTAGGCGGCCCGGTCGGCGGCGGCGCGCGCGGCGACGCGGCGGTCCTCGAGGTCGTCCTGCACCTCGTCGTGGCGGTTGAGCTGCCAGGACCGGTAGGCGAGCGCCGCGAGGAACGCGCTGATCCCGAGCGTGATGACGATCGCGGTGAGCACCATCGCCTGGGGCAGCGGATCGCTCATGTCCTCCTCGGGCGTGACCCCGACGATCGGCGGGCCGCCCGCCCGCCCGCCCGCGACCATGAACAGCAGGTTGACCCCGTTGCTCGCGAGCACGACGCCGATGAGCACCCGCGTGAGGCTGCGCTCGAGCATGAGGTACACGCCGGCGGCGACGAGCACCACGATGACGACGACCAGCGTGAGGTTCGGGCTCATGTCGATCATCGCGTCACCGCCTCGCCGCTGGTGGCCCCGCCGGTGGTCGCGGCCGCCTCGACCGGCGTGCCCGCCTCGCGCGCCTCGGCCTCGGCCTGCGCGTCGATCTCCGCGCCCAGGCTGCGGAGCAGGTCGAGCACCAGGCCGATGACCACGAGGAACACGCCGACGTCGAAGAAGAGCGACGTGACGAGCTTGACGTCGCCGAACACCGGCAGCGTGAGCTCGACGATGACGCTCTGCAGCACCGAGCCGCCGAACAGCAGGGCGACCATGCCCACGCCGGCCGAGAGGAACAGGCCGCTGCCGAGCAGCAGGCCAGGGTGCACGGGCGCCGCCTCGCCGAGCTCGTACCGCCCGCCGACGAGGTAGCGCACGACGAGCGCCACCCCCACGAGCAGCCCCGCCGCGAACCCGCCGCCCGGCGCGTTGTGGCCGCTGAACAGCAGGAACAGCGCCACGACGACCATGGAGTGGAACAGCAGCCGCACGACGACCTCGAAGATCACGCTCCGGCGCTGGGGCGCGAGCGTGCGGCTCGCCCGCAGGGTGTCCGCCGACGCGCGGCCGGGCCGGGCC
>JAEZZV010000061.1 GCA_023418375.1 Actinomycetes bacterium
CCTCAAGGCCGGGCGTCGCGCCGACCGCGCCGACGACGTCGGCCAGGGCCTCCGGCGGCGCGGTCACGACCACGCGCCGCACCACGCCGGACGAGACGAGCGCGTGCGCCGACCGCACGACCAGCGGGATGCCGGCGAGCGGGACGAGCGCCTTCGGGAGCGCGTGCCCCAGCCGCGTGCCGGAGCCGGCCGCGGTGAGGATCGCGACGGCGCGCATCAGCGCGTGCGCGGGAGGGCGCCCGGGATCAGGACGCGAGGACCTCGTCGAGGATGGCCTCGGCCTTCTCCTCCTCGGTGTGCTCCGCGAGCGCGAGCTCGGAGACGAGGATCTGCCGGGCCTTCGCGAGCATGCGCTTCTCGCCGGCCGAGAGGCCGCGGTCGGCGTCACGACGGGACAGGTCGCGCACGACCTCGGCGACCTTGATGACGTCGCCGGAGGCGAGCTTCTCGAGGTTGGCCTTGTACCGGCGGGACCAGTTGGTGGGCTCCTCCGTGTACGGCGCGCGCAGGACGTCGAAGACCCGCTCGAGCCCTTCGGCGCCCACGACGTCGCGCACGCCGACGAGGTCGACGTTCTCGGCCGGGACCTCGATGGTCAGGTCGCCCTGGGCGACCTTGAGCTTGAGGTAGAGCTTGTCCTCGCCGCGGATGGTGCGGGTCTTGATCTCCTCGATGAGCGCTGCGCCGTGGTGCGGATAGACGACAGTCTCGCCTACGGTGAAAGTCATGTGGAGGCGTCCCCTTTCGCGGATGCCCAGTCTACCACGCCCACGCTGACGCCCGGCGGGCGTCTCGAATGTTTGCGCAGGTCAGGGGCGTCGCAGGGCTCGGATCAGCCGAAACGACCCGAGATGTAGTCCTCCGTCGCCTTCTGCGAGGGCACCGAGAAGATGGTTCGGGTGTCGTCCATCTCCACGAGCCGGCCGGGCTCGCCGGCCTCGGTCACGTTGAAGAACGCGGTCCGGTCGCTCACCCGCGCGGCCTGCTGCATGTTGTGCGTCACGATGACGATCGTGTAGTCGTTCTTGAGCTCCGCGATGAGCTCCTCGATCGCGAGCGTGGAGATCGGGTCGAGGGCCGAGGCGGGCTCGTCCATGAGCAGGACCTGCGGCTTCACCGCGATGGCGCGCGCGATGCACAGGCGCTGCTGCTGACCGCCGGAGAGCGAGGACCCGGGGCGGTTCAGCCGGTCCTTGACCTCCTTCCACAGGTTCGCGCCGCGCAGCGAGGACTCCACCAGGTCGGCCGCGTCGGACTTGGAGATGCGCCGGTCGTTCAGCCGCACGCCCGCGAGCACGTTCTCCGCGATCGACATCGTGGGGAACGGATTGGGCCGCTGGAAGACCATGCCGATCTGCCGGCGCACGGCGACCGGGTCGACCTCGCGGTCGTAGAGGTCCACGCCGTCGACGAGCACGGTGCCCTGCACGTGCGCGCCCGGGATCACCTCGTGCATCCGGTTCAGCGTGCGCAGGAAGGTGGACTTGCCGCACCCGGACGGTCCGATGAGCGCGGTGACCGACCGCGGCTCGATGACCATCGACACGTCCGCCACGGCGCGGAAGTCGCCGTAGAAGACGTCGAGTTCCTTGACGTCGATGCGCTGGGCCATGGTTCTCCTCAGTGCCCCTTGGCCGGGGCGAAACGCCGCGCGACGACGCGCGCCAGCAGGTTGAGCAGCAGCACGATGACGACCAGGACGAGCGCGGCGGCCCAGGCCCGGTCGAAGTTGACGGTGGCGATGCAGTCGAGCTGGTCCGGGCGACACGGGACCAGGCCCTGCGAGTACTGCCGGTAGATGAACACCGGCAGCGTCATCATCCGGCCGTCGAACAGGTCGTAGTTGATCGAGTCCACGACGCCGAGCGTGATGAGCAGCGGCGCGGTCTCACCGATGACGCGCGCCACCGCGAGCATGATGCCCGTGACGATGCCCGCCGCCGACGTCCGCAGCACGACCTTGACGATCGTGCGCCACTTGGGGACGCCGAGGGCGAGCGAGGCCTCGCGGAGCTCGTTCGGCACGAGCCGGAGCATCTCCTCGGTGGAGCGGACGACCACGGGGATCATCAGCACGGACAGGGCGACGGCGCCGGCCACGCCCATGCGCACGCCCGGACCCAGGAAGATCGCGAACAGCGCGTAGGCGAACAGGCCGGCGACGATTGACGGGATGCCCGTCATGACGTCCACGAAGAACGTCACGGCCCGGGCGAGCGCGCCGCGCCCGTACTCGACGAGGTAGACCGCCGTCATCATGCCGATCGGCACCGAGATGACCGCGGCCGCGCCCGTCACCAGGAGCGTACCGACGATCGCGTGGTAGATGCCGCCCGCGTCCATGCCGCCGAAGACGCCCCGCATCGACACGGAGAGGAAGTACGGGCTGAGCCGCGTGTAGCCCTCCGAGATGACGATCCACACGAGCGAGACCAGCGGGATCATCGCGACGAGGAAGGCGATCGTGACGACGACCCGCATCACCCGGTCGACGGCATGGCGGCGCCGGTCGGGGCGCGTGAGCAGCTCGTGCGTCGTCGGGGTCGCGTCGTCCGTGCGCGTCGCGGCGGCGTCCAGTGCGGCCATCAGTTCGCTCCCGAGAACGCGGCCCGGCGGGCGACCACCCAGCGGGCTGCCATGTTGACGAGCAGGGTGATGACGAACAGCGCCAGACCGGTGGCGATGAGCGCGCTGACGCCGAGCGGGTTCGCCTCGGGGAACTGCAACGCGATGTTCGCCGCGATGGTCTGGTGGCGACCGGCCATGAGCAGCGCCCAGCTGTAGGTCAGGCCGGGCGACAGGATCATCAGGACGGCCATCGTCTCGCCGAGCGCGCGGCCGAGGCCGAGCATCGACGCGCTGATCACGCCCGAGCGGCCGAAGGGCAGGACGGCCATCCGGACCATCTCCCACCGCGTCGCCCCGAGGGCGAGCGCGGCCTCCTCGTGCAGGCGCGGCGTCTGCAGGAAGACCTCGCGGGACACGGCCGTCACGATCGGCAGGATCATCACCGCGAGCACGACGCCGACGGTCATCATCACGCGGGGCGGCGTCGCGGCCGGGCCCTCGAGGAGCGGGACGAACCCGAGAGTGTCCGCGAGCCAGCTCCAGGCCCCCTCGAGCCGCGGCGCGAGCCAGAGGCCGCCCCACAGGCCGTAGACGACGCTCGGGATGGCGGCGAGCAGGTCGACCAGGTAGCCGAGGACGTCCGCGAGCCGGCGCGGCGCGTAGTGGGAGATGAACAGGGCGATCCCGATCGCCACGGGGACGGCGAGGAGCAGGGCGAGCACGGCGCCGAGCACCGTGCCGAACACCAGGGGGCCCACGTACCCGAGGAGCGACCCGTCGTCGGGGATCCAGCTGATCGCGGCGAGCTCGGCCCGGTCGGCCGTCAGAGCCGGCCACGCCTCGAGGAGCAGGAAGCCCGCGACGGCCGCGAGGACGGCGAGGATGACGACGCCGGACCCGGTGGCCGCCCACCGGAACACGCGACCGGCGCGGTCGTGCCCGCCGCCGCGGACGCTCGCCGCGACGCCCGCCCCCGACGTCGTGGGCTCGGTCGACGGCTGTGGTGCACTCATGCGATCTCCTCGACGACCGCGAGGACCTGCTCGCGCAGGGCGGGTGAGATCGGGGCCGCGCCGGCGGCCGAGGCGGCGGCGGCCTGGCCCTCCTCGCTCGCCACGTAGGCCAGGAAGGCCGCGACGAGGTCGGCCTGGGCCGCGTCGTCGTCGGCCGTGCATGCGAGCGCGTACGACACCAGCACCAGCGGGTACACGCCGGGCGCTGCGCTCGTCCGGTCGAGCTCGACGACGAGGCTCGTCTCCGGCCGGCCCTCGACGCGCGGCGACGCGTCGACGAGCGCAGCCGCTGCCTCCGGCGAGAAGGGGACGAAGGAGTCGCCGACGCCGAGGGCGACGGTGCCGAGCGTCCCGGCCTTCGACGCGTCCGCGTAACCGATCGTGCCCGAGCCGTCGGTCACGGTCTGCACGACACCGGAGGTGCCCTGCGCGGACTGGCCCCCGTCGAGCGGCCAGTTGCCGCTCGGCTCGTGCGGCCAGGCCTGGGGCGCCGCGGCGGCGAGGTACTCGGTGAAGTTCTCGGTCGTGCCGGACTCGTCCGACCGGGTCACCGGCGTGATCGCGAGGTCCGGCAGCTCGACGCCCGGGTTCTCGGCCGCGATCTCCGGGGCGTCCCAGCGGGTGATCGTCCGGGCGAAGACGCCGGCCAGGGTCGCCGGCGACATGTTCAGGCTCCCGACACCCTCGAGGTTGAACACGACGGCGATCGGCGAGACGTACAGCGGGAGCTCGGCGACGTCGCCCGGGGCGCACCGCTCCTGCGCTGCCGCGAGCTCCTCGGCGTCGAGCGGCGCGTCGCTGCCCGCGAACGCGATGCCGCCCTCGACGAACTGCGTCCGGCCGCCACCCGAGCCGACCGGGTCGTAGCTGACGACGACGTCGGGGTAGGCGGACTGGAACCCCGCGGCCCAGGCGGCCATCGCCGACTCCTGCGACGAGGCGCCGGCGCCGGCGAGGGTGCCGGCGAGGTCGCCCTCGGCGGCCGGGGCCTGCGCGGCGGGAGTGCTCCCACCCGGGCGCCAGGGATGGTTGATGGGATCGTCCGAGCCGCACGCGGCGAGGGGGACGGTCACGGCACCTGCGAGCGCGATCGCGAGCGCCGTCCGGCGTCGTGTCACGGTCCTCCGATCCTGGGTGGGGCGGTTGCCCCTGGGAACCAGCGTAGGAAGGGCCGGAACGCCGACGTCGCCGCCGGATGAACGCAGGGTGAACACGGGCGGAACACTGCGGGGCGGCCGGTCGCTGGACCGGCCGCCCCGCAGGCGGTGCGTCGTACGGCTCAGGCGATCGAGTCCACGATCTCCATCACCGCGGTGCGGATGTCGGCCGAGATCGGCGCGGAGCCCGCGGCGTCGGCGGCGGCCGCCTGCCCCTCCTCGCTGGCCACGTACGTCAGGAAGGCCTTGACGAGCGCGCCCGTCTCGGCGTCCTCGTACTGGGTGCAGGCCATCGTGTAGGACACCAGGACGATCGGGTAGACACCCGACGCCGTCGTGTCGCGCTCGAGCTCGCGCACCAGGGAGGTGGCGGCACGACCCTCGGCGAGCGGCGACTCGTCGACGACGGCCGCGGCGGCCTCCGGCGAGTACGGGACGAACTCCTCACCGACCTTGACGGCGACCGTGCCCAGCGTCCCGACCTTGGAGGCGTCGGCGTAGGTGATGGCGCCCTCGGCGGACTGCGCCGTCTGGATGACGCCGGAGGTGCCCTGCGCCGACTGCGTGCCGGTCACCGGCCAGTCACCGCTGGCCTCGTGCGGCCAGGCGCCGGCCGACGCGGCCGCGAGGTACTCGGTGAAGTTCTTCGTCGTGCCCGACTCGTCGGAGCGGTTGACCGGGGTGATCGTCAGGGCCGGCAGCTCGACGTCGGGGTTCGCCTCCGCGATCTCCGGAGCGTCCCACGAGGTGATCTCGCCGGTGAAGATCTTGGCGATCGTCTCGGCGGACATGTTCAGGGAGTCGATGCCCGGCAGGTTGAAGGCCACGGCGATCGGGGAGATGTACAGCGGGAGCTCGGCGACCTCGCCGGGCTCGCAGCGCGCCTCAGCGAGTGCCCATTCCTCCTCGTCGAGCGCCGAGTCGGTGCCGCCGAAGTCGGTGGCGCTCTCGGCGAACTGGGTTCGGCCGCCGCCGGAGCCCACGGGGTCGTAGGAGATGGTGACGTCGGGGTTGGTCGCCTGGAAGCCGGCGACCCAGGCCGCCATGGCCGACTCCACCGACGAAGCGCCCGCGCCCACGAGGTCACCGCTGAGCGCCTCGGCGCTCGCCGCCTCGGTGTCGGTCGTCGGGTCGGTGGTGGGGTCCGCGGCGGCGTCGCCGGTGGCGTCGTCCGTGCCGCAGGCGGCGAGGGTCAGCGCGAGGGCGCCGAGCGCGGCGATCATGCCGAACTTCTGTCGGTAAGGCTTCACGGTTGTCCGTCCTGTCGCGTCCACCGCCCGCGGTGCGCAGGCGGCCGTGGCCGACGCTAGGAGCGGCGGGTGACCGGACCGTCGTCGGCGGCTGAACCCCAGGTGAACGGCGGACGAGCGTTCGGGGCCGGTCAGGCCTCGGCGATCTTGTAGCCCAGGCCGCGGACGGTGACCAGGTGCACCGGGTTCGCGGGATCGGGCTCGATCTTCGCGCGGATGCGCTTGACGTGGACGTCGAGGGTCTTGGTGTCGCCGACGTAGTCCGAGCCCCAGACGCGGTCGATGAGCTGGCCGCGGGTGAGCACGCGGCCGGCGTTGCGCAGCAGCACCTCGAGCAGCTCGAACTCCTTGAGCGGGAACGGCGTCGGCTCCCCGTCGACCTCCACGACATGCCGGTCCGGGTCCAGGCGCACCCGGCCGACGGCGAGGACGTCCGGTTCCTCGGCCGCGGGCGCGTGGCCGCGGCGACGCAGCACCGCGTGCATGCGCGCGAGCAGCTCGCGCGACGAGTACGGCTTGGTGACGTAGTCGTCGGCCCCGATCTCGAGCCCGACCACCTTGTCGATCTCGCTGTCCTTGGCGGTCAGCATGATCACCGGGACGTCGCTGCGGCGGCGCAGCTCGCGGCAGACCTCGGTGCCGCTCATGCCCGGCAGCATGAGGTCGAGCAGCACGAGGTCGGCCCCTCCGTCGGCGAACCGCTCGAGCGCGGCGTCACCGGTGGCGGCCTCGACGACGTCGTACCCCTCCTTGCGCAGGAGGTACGCCAGGGGCTCGCGGTAGGACGGCTCGTCCTCCACGACGAGGATGCGGGTCATGCGGCACCTTCCGGATCGGTGGTCGCCGGCTCGCCCGCGGGGGGCAGCGGCAGGTGGATCGTGAACGTCGAGCCGTGGCCCGGCTCGGACCACAGGGTCACCTCTCCCCCGTGGTCGGCGACGACGTGCTTGACGATGCTGAGGCCGAGGCCCGTGCCCCCGGTGTCGCGGGCCCGCGCGGGGTCCACGCGGTAGAAGCGCTCGAACACCCGCGCCTGCGCGGACGCGGGGATCCCGACACCCTGGTCGACGACGGCGATGTCGACCGTTCCCTGGTCAGGGTCGAGGGAGGTCGCGACCGCGACCCGGGTGCCCGGCTCGGAGTAGGTGACGGCGTTGTCGAGCAGGTTGCGCACGGCCGTCACGAGCATCCGGTGGTCGCCGAGCACCGTCGCCCCCGGACCGCTCGACTCGAGGGTGATCTGGCGCGCGCTCGCCGTGGTCCTGCTGCGGTCGACCGCCTCGGCGACCACGGCGGCGACGTCGACCTCCTCTGCGGCGTCGAACGCGCCCTCGGACTGCACCCGGGAGAGCTCGAGGATGTCGCGCACCAGTGCGGCCAGGCGCTGGGACTCGACCTGGATGCGCCCGGCGAACCGCCTGACCGCCTCCGGGTCGTCGGCCGCCTCCACGACGGCGTCACCCAGCAGCGCGAGCGCGCCCACCGGCGTCTTGAGCTCGTGGGAGGCGTTCACGACGAAGTCGCGGCGGGCGGCCTCGACGCGACGCGCCTCGGCGCGGTCCTCCGTCAGGAGCAGCAGGTGGCGGACGCCGAGCGGCACGGCACGCATGCGCAGCGGGACGGGTCCACGGCCCAGGGTCGGTGCCGGCAGCTCGATCTCGACGTCACGGCTCTCGCCGTCGGCCGCGACGTCCGAGAGCAGGCGCTGCGCGACACCGTTCGCCACGCGGTCGCCCGCGACGATCCGGTGCGCGCGGGCGGCCGCGCTCGCGCGCACCACGCGCAGGTCCGTCGTCGTCACGACCGCGTCGAAGGGCAGCACCTCCAGCAGCCGCGCGACGTCCTCGGACAGCTCCGGTTCCTCGGCCGGGGCGCTGGGCGCACCACGCTGGGCACGCTCGCTGATGCGGAACGCCACACCGGCGACCAGGCCCACGAGGAGCCCCACAAAGCCGGCGGTGAGCACGGCAACTCCGTCGATCACGACGTCAGCGTAGGCGTGGCCACGCGCGGCGGACGCGCACCCGACCATCCTGCCGACTAGCGTCTGTCAAGAGTTCACCTGGCCGTGGCGCAACGTTCACGCGGCGCCGCCATCCTGGACGACACCGGACGAGAGGACGAGATGCGGCAGGTATTCATCGCCGAGCTGGAAGCGCTCGGCCACGACCTGGTGGCCATGAGCCGACTGGTCGAGACGGCGATCGACCGCGCGGGCACGGCCCTGTCCACGGCGGACCTGGCCCTCGCGGAGCAGGTCATCGAGGCGGACCGCGCCATCGACGCGATGGAGAAGGACCTCGACGAACGGTGCGTCCTGCTCATCGCGCAGCAGCAGCCGGTCGCCAGCGACCTGCGCACCGTCATCTCCGCGCTGCGGATGAGTGCGAGCCTGGAGCGGATGGGCGACCTCGCCCGGCACCTGGCCGAGCTCGCGCGCCTGCGCTACCCAGCGGCGACCGTCCCGGGGCCGCTCACCGACCTGTTCGAGCAGCTGCACGCCGCTGCGGTCCGCATCGCCGGCGAGGTGACCGCCGTGCTGGAGGCCCGCGACGCCGACATGGCCCGCGCGATCGACGAGGACGACGACCTGCTCGACCGCCTGCACCAGGAGACGTTCGCCGCGACGCTCGGCGGCACGCTCGACCTCACCGCCCAGCAGGTCGTGGACGTGACGCTCGCCGCGCGCTACTTCGAGCGGTTCGGGGACCACGCGGTGTCCGTCGCCAGCCGCGTCATCTACATCGCCACCGGCGAGGAGTACGCGCACCGCTGAGCTGCACGGTCCCGTCGACGCCCGCGCCCGGAATCCCGGGGGCGGGCGTCCGCGTTCCGCCGTCATGGACCCTGACGACACCACCGCCCCGGCACCCGCACCGACGCCCGCCGCCGTCACCGAGCTCCGCCTGGCCGTCACGGTCGAGGACTGGGCGGCGGCCGTCGCGTTCTACCGCGACACCCTCGGCCTGCCGCAGCTCGCGGACTTCTCCTCCACCGACGGGCGGGTGGTCCTGCTCGACGCCGGTCGCGCCACGATCGAGCTGTTCGACGCCGATCAGGCGGCGCTCGTCGACGAGGTCGAGGTCGGACGCCGCGTCGCGCCGACGATCCGGGTCGCCCTGCGCGTGCCCGACGCCGATGCGGCCACCCGGCGCCTGGCGGACGCGGGGGCCGACGTCATCGCCGAGCCGACGGCGACCCCGTGGGGCTCGCGCAACGCGCGGCTCGACGGCCCCGGCCTGCACCTGACCGTGTTCGCCGGCGGCGACTGAGCCCGCGGGCGGCCCGGCGACGAGCCCCCCGCCCGTCGTCTCCATCAGTCGGCGAGCGTGACGACCGGGTTGAGGTGCGCGACAGGCGCTCGGCCATGATCCCGGAGCCGACGACGGCCGTGACCAGGGTGCCGGTGCCGAGGGACTCGGCGGCGAGGCGTCGCGCGAGCGGGACGCTCACGCGACGGGCACGACGCCGAGCTCGCGCAGGAGCGCCTCGACGCGGCCGCGGATCTCGTCGCGGATCGGCCGGACGGCGTCGAGCCCCTGGCCCGCCGGGTCGTCGAGCTTCCAGTCCTCGTACCTCTTGCCGGGGAAGATCGGGCAGGCGTCGCCGCAGCCCATGGTGATCACGGCGTCGGACGCCTGCACGGCGTCGGTGGTGAGGACCTTCGGCTGCTCGGCGCGCATGTCGATGCCCACCTCGAGCATCGCCTCGACGGCGACGGGGTTGATCTGGTCGGCCGGGGCGGAGCCCGCTGAGCGGACCTCGACCGCCCCACCGGACAGGTGCCTGGTCCAGGCGGCCGCCATCTGGGAACGTCCGGCGTTGTGCACGCAGACGTACAGCACGCTCGGGCGGGTGTCGGTCGTCTCGCTCATGGGGTCTCCTCGATGTGTTCCATGCTCGTCTCCCTGGCGGCAGACCGGTCAGGCCGACAGCCGCGGGGCCAGGTCGGCCACGCGGCGTTCGATCAGGGCGAGGGCGGCCTCGAAGGCGTCGTCGTCGCCGCGGCGCACCGGGTCGGGCACCGACCAGTGGCCGGCGGCGAGCGCGGGGGCCTCCTCGTGGGCACGGTCGCAGACGGTGACGACGTAGTCTCCGTCCGCGAGCACGTCGTCGAGCAGCGCGGGTTCGCCGAGCGCCGGGAGGCGGTGCCGGCGGGCCGCGCGCACCGCGCCGGGCGCGACGTGCGCGGC